>VFKJ01000714.1 GCA_009885595.1 Myxococcales bacterium
CCAGCAGCGCCTCGAGCCGAATCGCCCGCCCCCACAGCCGCGCCAGGGGAATCGCCTCGGCGCCGATGAACCAGAAGTGCTCGAGCTTGCCGCCCGGGTTCACCTTGAGCTTCCCCACCTTCGGCTCCAGCGCGCAGAACAGCTCGATGCCGCTGACCGGGGTGACGAAGCTGCCCAGCGGCTGCTGGCCCACGAGGTCCAGGCACGCCTCGTCGGTGAACACGTACAGCTCACCCTGCGGCGGCCCGCCTTTTTCGCTGAACATCACGATGCGGTCGAACTGGTTGCGACCCAGCGTGGGCGCGAAACCGATCGGCACGAAGAAGTCCGGGTGAGACGCGAGCGCGCGCATCACCTCGTGCGTGCTCGCCTGCTTGCTCGCGAAGCGCTCGAGAGTGGTCAGGGCCGTCGACATGCGCCGACGTTCGCACTGCACCCTCATCTGCGCCAACATGTGCTGCATGTTGCTGAGTCTGTTGCTGGCCGCGTGGCCGGCGCCCCAAATCACCTCCATCGAAGGGTGCCGCCTCGCCGCTTGCACCGAGCAGGCAGGCCAGAAGATCTGCAAGTGCAGTCCTGCTGAGGAAGAGGGGCGGCCTGGGCTGGTGCTCGAGGGGCCGGGCAAGCGCCACCTCGAGTGGGACGTGCGCTCCTTCCAGGGCGACGTGAGCGACTTCGTGGTGCACTCGCAGGACCTCGACGGTGACGGCAAGCCAGAGCTGATCGTCGCCAGCCGCGCGTCGGAATCGACCGCCCCGATGGTGCGCGATTGGGAGCTGGCGATCGTCGATGGCCAAACCGACGCCGTGATGCACCTGCTGGTGCAGGACTGGGGACCCGACGCCATCTCCGCGCGAGGAGCGCTCCTGCTCACCGAGTGGGCCTTGAGCCTGGGCCAGATCGTCTTCACCGGCCGCGAGTACGTCTACGAGAACGCGCGGCTCGAGCCGTCCGCCGCTCCCGTGCGCCGGCGCGCGCTCAACGGCGTGTTCGAGAAGGAACGCCTGGCGGCGATCAACACCTCCACCGATCGCACGCTGCGTCCCCGCGCCTTCCTCGCTCACCCCACCACGAAGGAAGGCGCTGACGTGCTGCCGAAGTCTTTCACCGCGGTGGTGGTGAAGGGCGTCGCGCGCGAGGAGCCGTGGCTGCAGCTGCACCTGCAGGGGCCTGGCGGAAAGATGGAGATGCTCTCAGGCGACGTCGAGGGCACGGCGACCTTGCGGCTGGGCGACGCTCGCAAGAAGCGGCTCTTTCCCCTGGGCTACGCGCCGGCCGACGCCGAAGGCTGGCTTCTGGGCCGCAAGGTGTGGCGTGCCGGAGGCCAGGTGTGGCTGGAATAATCAGCTCTCGCCGAACGACACCCGCGCGATCCACGGTGGCGTCGGCAGGGCCTTGAGCGCCAGCAGATCGTCGAGCAGTTGACCGACCTGCGGTGAGAGCTTCCCGAACGCCACCCCCACGCGCGGAGGCAAGGTGTCGCTCGACCGGGTGGTGACCGCCCACACCACCTCGCCCGGCACGCTCAACATCCCCGTGGTGAGCTTCATCTGAATCAAGAACTTCACCCCCACCTTGATGTGGCGGGGCAGGGTGTCGGCCTCGACGTCGATGCCCACGCCCCCCGCGCTGATGTCGCGCAGCCGGTAGGTCGGCGCCTCGGGCCGGTTCTCCGTAGCGCGCACGTGCAGGGGAATGCGGGGCGACTTGCGCTTCTTGTCGTACTGCGAGGTCTCGAAGATCCGCTTGATCACCCCATCGAGCCCGGCCCGGCTGCGCGGCGCCTCGTAGCGAATGTGGAGGACGAAACGCCCCGGCGCGGTCTCGGTGACCGTCATCACCGTGCCCAAGACCTCGACCGGCTCGGGCACGCCCGGTGATCGGAGCTCGAAGACGAACTTCGTCCCCACGGGGAGCGCCTTTCGGGTCTCGAGCCGCACGCCGCCGCGGCCGACGCTCTTGGTCAGCTCGCTGAGCAACGATTCCGGCGTCTTGTAGGCGACCTTGAGGCGAACAGGTGTCATCGGGACTCAGGGTCGGCGTGTACCACACCCGATCACAAACCCCCTGATCGCGCTTTCTTGACCCAGCGGAAAACCCCCTCTATTTTCGCGGCCCAAGTGGCAGAAAGTGGTAACGAGCGGATCAATTTCCCTCGGAGTGGTGGATCAGGGCAGAGTGGCTGGACCGCGCAGTTCTTCAACGGAGCGACGCAAACGTGTTCCGTGGCGTCTTCGAACATCAGATCGACGCGAAGGGCCGAACGAGCTTCCCGGTGAAGCTCCGGGACACCCTCGTGGGCAGCTACGACGACCGCCTGATCGTCACCACGGCGCTCGATCAGTGCCTGCACTGCTACCCGGTGCGCGAGTGGGAACAGTTCGAGACCGCGCTCGCCCGCCGAAACCCCATGGAGCCGGGCGTCAAGGCGCTGCTGCGCCTCTACGTCGCCAGCGCCCAGGAGCTGCAGCTCGACAAGCTGGGGCGGGTGCTCATTCCGCCGTCGCTGCGCGCGTACGCGGGCCTCGAGAAGGACCTGGTGTGGGCCGGCATGGTGAAGGTGATCGAGCTCTGGTCGAAGGACGGTTGGACGAAGGCGCAGGAAGAGGCGCGCCACGAGGCCGACTCCGCAGACGTGATGCGCGTGCTCACCGAGCTTCGGCAGGCCTGAACTTTTTGAAATTTCTACGAGGGGAAAATCAGTGAGCGAGCTGGCGAATCAGGCAGTCACGAAGCAGCTGAACCACGCTACAGAAACGTCGCGCATCATGACCATGGTGCTCGAGGGCGAGCTCGATCGCCGCGACGTGCAGGACATCACCGACATGTTGGCGAGGAAGAACCTGGAGGGCACGGTGGAGATCGTCATCGACTTCTCCGACGTCACCCACTTCGACTACCGCGGGGTGAAGTCGCTGGTGGCGCGCGCCGAGGCGATGCGCGCGCAGGGCGGCGACCTCAAGCTCTCCGGCCTCTCGCCCTACCTGCACGCCATCTTCCGCAGCGCCGGCGCGCACGACAGCTTCGACTACTTCTCGCAATCGGGCGACGCGGTCAGGTCCTTCGATCGCGGCGTGCTGCTCTACGGGTGAGCGCATTCGTTCACCAGACGGTGCTCCTCGAGGAGGCCGTGGCGTTGCTGGAGCCCTCGGAGGGCCGCGTGATCATCGACGGAACACTGGGCGGTGGAGGACACACCGAAGCGCTGCTCGCGCGCGGCGCCCGTGTGTTCGGCATCGACCGTGATCCGCGCGCGCTGGAGGCTGCCTCGCTACGCCTGGCCCGTTTCGGTGATCGGTTCACCCCGGTGCAGGGTGAGTTTGCAGACGCGGTCTCGCTGGTCCCCGGCCCGGTGCACGGGATCCTGCTCGATCTCGGCGTCAGCTCGCCGCAGCTCGACGTCGCCGAGCGGGGCTTCAGCTTCATGAACGACGGCCCGCTCGACATGCGCATGGCCGCCACCGGTGAGACCGCCGCCGAGCTGATCGCCCGGCTGCCCGAGAACGAGCTGGCCGACGTGCTCTACCGTTACGCCGACGAGCGGCACTCCCGCGGCATCGCGCGCGAGCTGAAGGCGCGGCTGCCGAAGACCACCAAAGAAGCGGTGGACGCGGTGAAGGCGGGCGTGCCCCGCAAGGCCTGGCCCAAGGAAATCAACGTCGCCACCCGCACCTTCCAGGCGCTGCGCATCGCGGTGAACGCAGAGCTGGACCAGCTCGAGCGCGCCCTCGCCTCGCTGCCCACCCTGCTCGTGACCGGCGGCCGCGCGGCGATCATCAGCTTTCACTCGCTCGAAGATCGCGCGGTGAAGCACGCCTTCCGCGCGCTGTGCGGCGAGGCGCCCGACGACACCCCCAGGGGCTTGCCGGTGGTGAAGGTCCAGCGCGCCGACTTCAAGGCCTTGAATCGCAAACCCATCGTCGCCTCGGAAGCAGAGGCCGAACGGAACCCCCGGGCCCGCAGCGCCAAGCTGCGCGGCGTGGAGAAGGTGTCATGAGCGTCGTCCTGGAAGCGCGCAACAAGGGTGGGCTGTCCCTCTCCGTCATCCTGCTGGAGATCTTCCCCGCGGCGCTGGCGGTGTTCCTGCTCGCGACCGTCGGCATCGTGCACGTCACCTCGCGCGTGATGGTGGTGAAGCTCGGCTACGAGCTCTCCCGGCTCGATCAGAAGGGCAACGAGCTGCAGCGGGAGAACGACGCCCTCACCGTCGAGCTCGCCACGCTCACCTCGCCCGCCAAGCTCGCGCCGCAGGCCAGGCAGCAGCTGCAGATGCAGGTGCCCACGCTGGTCATCCCCCTGAAGCCTGTCTCGAGCGCAGCCGAGAGAAACTGACCATGCGCGACCTGAAGAACCTGCAGCCGATGGAGCCCCCCACGAAGTGGATGCGCCTGCGCGTCTTCCTCATGGGCGCGGTCTTCTTCGCCCTGCTGCTGGCCGCCTTCGGGCGCGCCACCAACCTGCAGGTCAACCAGAAGGACCGGCTCAAGGCCTTCGCCGAAGATCAGTACGTGCGCGCGATGGAGATCCCCGCGCGCCGCGGTGAGATCGTCGATCGCCGCGGGGTGAAGCTGGCGTCGTCGGTGGAAGTCGACTCGGTGTGGAGCGACCCCTCGATGCTGCCCGACCTGCGCGCGGCCTCGCGCCAGCTGGCGAAGGTGCTGGGCATCGACGGCAAGGAACTGCAGGAGCGGCTGGAGAAGGGTCGCCGCTTCGCCTGGGTCAAGCGCCAGGTCACCGACGGCGAGGCCGCCCGGGTGAAGGCGCTGGGCCTGCCGGGCATCGGCTTTGCCCGCGAGCCGCGCCGCTTCTACCCGCAGCGCGAGCTCGCCGCGCACATCGTGGGCCTGGTGGGCACCGACAGCCACGGCCTCGATGGGCTCGAGCTGTCCTTCGAAGACGAGCTCTCCGGTGAGCGGGTCAAGCGCGAAGGTTTTCGCGATGCCCGCGGCCGCAAGCTGCTCACCAACGGCGCCCCCGAGTCGGTCAGCAGCCAGGGCGCGAACCTCACCCTCACCATCGACTCCACCCTGCAGTACGCCACCGAGCGCGCGCTGGAGAAGGCCGTGGCCGACGCCCGGGCGGTGGCGGGCAACGCGGTGGTGCTCGACCCGCGCACCGGCGAGATCCTCGCGCTGGCGAACTGGCCGCGCTTCAACCCCAACTCGCCCAAGGACGCCGACGGGGCCGCCTTCCGTGATCGCGCCGTCACCGACGCCTACGAGCCCGGCTCGACCCTGAAGTCCTTCGTGCTCGCCTCGGCGCTCGACAAGCAGGTGATCACCGAGCGCTCCGAGTTCGACTGCGAGAAGGGCGCCTTCGCCATCGGCCGGCACGTGGTGCACGACACCCACCCGCACGGCGTGCTCACCGCCAGGGGGATCCTCCAGGTGTCCTCGAACATCTGCGCCGCGAAGGTGGGGCAGAAGCTCGGCCGCGATCGCCTGGTGGAGACCTACAAAGACTTCGGCTTCGGGGAACGGTTCGGCCTGGGCCTGCCGGGCGAAGGGAAGGGCTCGATTCCGTTTCCCCGCTCGGAGATCGCGCTCGCCACCCAGAGCTTCGGCCAGGGCATCAGCGCCACCACCCTGCAGGTGGCGGCCGCCTACGGCGCGCTGGCCAACGACGGCGTGTTGATGAAGCCGTACCTGCTCTCGAAGGTGGTGGACTCGGACGGCCTGGTGCTGCTCGAGAACAAGCCGACGGCCCTGCGCCGGGTGGTGAGCAAGCAGACCGCGCGCCTGGTGGTCTCCATGCTCGAGTCCGTGGTGGAGCCGGGCGGCACCGCAGGCAAGGCCCGCATGGACGAGTACCGGGTGTCCGGCAAGACGGGCACCGCGCAGAAGGCCGACCCGATCGCTCGCGGCTACTCCGACAAGTACGTCGCCAGCTTCGTGGGGCTCTTGCCCGCCGAGGCGCCCCGCGCGGTGATCCTGGTGGTGATCGACGAGCCGAAGACCGACATCTACGGCGGCTCCATGGCGGCGCCCGCGTTCAAGGAGATCGCCCTGCAGGTGATGCCCCACCTGGGCGTGCCGAAGTCACGCGAGCTGCCGGTGGCGCCGGTGGCCGCCAAGCCCGAGCCGAAGGCCAGGTCGGTCGTCATCGTGGGATTGGAGAAACTGGAACAGATGGACATGGTCACCGAAGAGGTGGTGGCTGAGGGTTCCGTGCGCGTCCCCGACGTAAAGGGGTTGGCTGGTCGCGCCGCGGTGGCGCAGTTGCTGACCGCGGCTTTGGAGCCGCATCTGGCGGGCAGCGGACGCGTCGTCTCGCAGAAGCCCGCAGCGGGGAGCCTCGTGGACAAGGGCACTCGCATCACCGTGGAGTTGGCAGGGCAATTGCCAGCTTCACCTCGTTGAAGGCCGCCTCCGCGCGGTCAGGAAGACACAGCTTCATGAAACTCACCGAGCTGCTCGCAGGTGTTGGAACCGAGCCGGTCGCCTCCACCCGGGCCAAGGCAGACATCACCGGCCTGAGCGCCGATTCACGCCAGGTCAAGGCGGGCGATCTCTTCATCGCCGTGCCGGGCACCAAGTCAGACGGGCTGCAGTACGCCCACGAGGCCGTGCAGCGCGGCGCCGTCGCGGTGCTCTCCGAGAAGACCATCAGCGGCCTCACCGTGCCTCTGTTCGTCACCCCCTCTGCGCGCAAGGCGCTCGCCCTGGTGGCGGGGAACTTCTACGGAAACCCGGCGCGGGAGCTGGTGCTGCTCGCCGTCACCGGCACCAACGGGAAGACGACCACCGCCTGGCTGGTGGAGAGCATCTGTCTGGCCGGCATGAACAGCGTGGGCCTCTTCGGCACCATCGGCACCCGCTTCGCCGGGCAGACGCGCGAGTCGACGCACACCACGCCCGAGCCGATCACGCTGCACAAGACGTTCCGCGAGATGGTGGATGCGGGCGTCGACATGGCGGTGATGGAGGTCTCGAGCCACGCCCTCGCGCAGGAGCGCGTGCACGGCCTCACCTTCCGCGCCGCGGGCTTCACCAACCTCTCGCGCGATCACCTCGACTACCACAAGGACATGGAGGCCTACTTCCAGGCCAAGCGGCGCCTCTTCACCGAGAACCTCTCGCCCGGCGGGCTGGCGGTGGTGAACGCCGACGACACCTACACCAACCGCGTCTACAACGAGATGCGGCAGCTCAAGCGCCAGTCGTGGAAGTTCTCGCGCGCGGGCAACGGGGAGCTCTCAGCCTCGAACGTCGAGTTCACCACCAGCGGGATCAAGGCGACGCTCAAGACCCCCGCCGGCGACATCGCGGTGAAGTCGGCGCTCATCGGCGCGCACAACCTCGAGAACATTCTCTGCGCGGCGGGCATCGCCCTGGCTGCGGGGGCTTCGCGGCGCGACGTGCAGGACGGGATCGAGCGCGTGATGCGCGTGCCCGGGCGGATGGAGCGGGTGGAGAACGGCGGCATCACCGCGCTGGTCGACTACGCGCACACCGACGACGCGCTCACCCGCGCGGTCGAGTCGGCGCGCGCCGTCACCAAGGGCAAGCTGCTCGTCGTCTTCGGCTGCGGCGGTGATCGCGACACCGGCAAGCGCCCCCTGATGGGCGAGGTGGCCGCGCAGGCGGACTTGCCGATCGTCACCTCTGACAACCCGCGCAGCGAAGATCCCGACGAGATCATCCAGGACATCATCCCCGGGCTCGAGAAGGGCTCGCTGCGCCGCATGAGCCCCGCCAAGGCGCGCACGGGGGAGAAGGGCTACCTGGTGGAGGCCGATCGCAAGGCGGCGATCGCGCTGGCCATCTCGCTCTGCAAGCCTGGCGACACCGTGCTCATCGCCGGCAAGGGGCACGAGACGTACCAGGAACAGAACGGCGAGAAGAAGCACTTCGACGATCTCGAGGAGGCCCGCAAGGCGCTCGGGCTCTGACCTCCCTCTCCCCCGCGGGGGAGAGGGTCGGGGAGAGGGCTGACCCAGGATTCTCACGATGAC
>VFKJ01000168.1 GCA_009885595.1 Myxococcales bacterium
CCAGCAGCGCCGCCGCGATCAGATCGCCCAGCAGCAGGAACGCCACCGCCGAGGGCACCACGAAGAACGCCATGCGCTCCAGGCCAGCCCCCAGCCGCTCGCGGATCGCCTGGGTGCGCTCCTCGATCGACTTCATCGCGTCGGCGCTCATCTCGGGCAGCTCCGCCGCGGAGATCGCCATGCCGAACAGGCTCACCGGCAACAGCGCGATCGTCTGCGCGTACGAGAGCGCGGACACCGCCCGCTCCGAGATGAGCGACGCGTACGCGGTGTCCACCCAGCTGCTCACCTGCACCACCCCGCGCGCCATCACCGCCGGCAAGAAGCCCGTCACCACCTGCCGCACCGACGGCGACGACAGCGACGGCTTCGGGGAAAAGCCGCCCAGCAGCCTCAGCACGTTCGGCAGCTGCACCGCGAACTGCGCCACGCTGCCGAGCACCGAGCCCCACGCGGCCCAGGTCGCCACCACGTCCTGCTCCTGCCCATGCGCGAGGAGGAGCGCGGTGATGATGCAGCCGTTCCACACCACCGGCGCCGAGTACGAGAGGAAGAACTTCTTGTGGCTGTTGAGGATGCCCAAGCACCACGCGCTGAGCACCAGCACGCCGGTGCCCGGGAAGATCAACCGCACCAACCGAATCGTCAGGTCGCGCGAGTGCCCCTCGTAGCCGGGGGCGATCACGTCGACGAGCAAGGGCGCGGCGAGCACGCCCAGGCCCACCATCAGCCCGACCAGCAACGCCAGCAGCCCGAACACCGCGCCGGCCACCTTGCGCGCTTCTTCATCATCCTTCTTCGCCCGCAGCCCCGCGTAGACCGGAATGAACGACGCCGAGAGCACGCCTTCGCCCAGCAGGTTCTGCAGCACGTTGGGAATGCGCGTGGCCGCCGCGAAGGCCGCGGCTTCAAGACCGTTTCCCAGGAAATGCGCGAACAGCTTCTGCCGAACGAGGCCCACCAACCGCGAGAGCAGGATCCCCGCAGCCACGAGTGCGGCACTTCGACCACTGCGCGGCGGCGGGGGACTCACGGCTCGCGCACTGTAAGCGAGCATCGTGCCGAGTCGATTTAGGAGGAGAGCCCCTCACCCCGACCCTCTCCCTGCTGTCGCAGGGTGAGGGAGAAGGGTAAACGACCCCCATGAGCCGGATCCTGGTCGTCGACGATGAAGCGAACCTCCGCAAGGTGCTCGCCGCGATCCTGCGCAAAGACGGCTACGAGGTCTCCGTCGCCGAAGACGGTGAACAGGCCCTGGCCGAGTTCGAGAAGAACGGCGCCGACGTCATCATCAGCGACCTGGTGATGCCCAAGCTCGGCGGCATGGACATCCTCCACAAGGTGCGCGCCTCGCGCTCCGCCGTCCCGGTGATCATCATCACCGCCCACGGCACCGTCGACTCCGCCGTCGAGGCCATCAAGCTCGGCGCCTTCGACTACATCACCAAGCCCTTCGAGCACGCCGAGATCCGCGCGGTGGTGGCCAAGGCCGCCCGCACCCAGGAAGCCAACCAGGGCCACGTCGCGCCCGATGGCTCCGCCCGCAAGTCCATCATCGGCGGCGGCAACCACATGGAGGACCTCTTCAAGGTCATCGACAAGGTCGCCGACACCCCGTCCACCGTGCTGATCACCGGAGAGTCCGGCACCGGCAAGGAGCTGGTCGCCACCGCGCTCCACCAGGGCAGCTCGCGCCGCGACAAGCCGCTCATCAAGATCAACTGCGCCGCCATTCCCAAAGACCTGATGGAGTCCGAGCTGTTCGGCTACGAGCGCGGCGCCTTCACCGGCGCGGTCTCCAGCAAGCCCGGCCGCTTCGAGCTCGCCGACGGCGGCACCCTCTTCCTCGACGAGATTGGCGAGGTGCCCATCGAGATGCAGGTGAAGCTGCTGCGCGTGCTGCAGGAGAGCGAGTTCGAGCGCGTGGGCGGCATCAAGACCACCCACGTGGACGTGCGCCTGATCGCCGCCACCAACCGCGATCTCGAGAAGGAGACCGAAGCCGGCCGCTTCCGCAAGGATCTCTTCTACCGCCTCAACGTGGTGCCGATCGTCCTCCCCCCGCTGCGCGCGCGCGCCGACGACATCCCCCAGCTCGTGGTGCACTTCATCGAGAAGTACAACAAGCGGCTCAACAAGAAGATCGAGACCATCTCCGATGAGGCGCTGGTGCTGCTGCAGGCCTGGCCCTGGCCCGGCAACATCCGCGAGTTGGAGAACCTGATGGAGCGCGTGCTGCTCTTCGCCGACGGCCCGCGCATCGAGGTGAAGGATCTCCCCGAGGGCGTGCGCAGCGGCATGCAGTCAGCCCCCTCGTACTCGTCCGGCGCCACCCCCGCCCCGGGCGAGACCCCGCTCAAAGACTTCCTCAAGCAGAAGCAGGCCGAGATCGAGAATAGCTTCATCGTGCAGGCGCTCGCCAAGACCGAAGGCAACGTCACCCGCGCCGCCAAGCTGCTGCAGATCAGCCGCAAGTCCCTCCAGACCAAGATGAAAGAGTTCGGCCTGCGCGACGAGGAACCCGCTGAAGACTGATCGGCCAATGTCCCCCTCTCCCCCGCGGGGGAGAGGGTCGGGGAGAGGGCGTTCGGTAGAGGAGTTTCTGGCCGCCACGGCAGATGACTCTCCCGAGTCGATCGCGTTGCGGGCGCTGACGCTGCACATGCTCGAACACCTCGCCCCCCGGCTCTTCGCCTCGCGCGGGCTGCGGGCCATTCAGGCAGAGGCCCTCGAGCGATGCGCGACCGTGGCTTACGTCTTCGACCGTGGTGAGGACAGCCTCGAGGCCAGCATCGACGCCTGGTACTGCCGGTACTTGAAGGGACTGCCCCATCCTCCGCCGGAGGAAGCTGCACTGCGCGCGGCGCTGAGGTCGCTCGTGGAGGAGGACAACCTCATCTACGCATGGGTGCTCGGCGAACAGGCCTCCCGGTGCGGGGTCGATGTACGCGCGCCCATGAAGGCCCGGCCTTACCTCGGGCGCTCTCGGCTGCATGACGCGTATTGGCTCACGCATCTGGTCCTGCTCGACAGTGACTACTTCGCGCGGCCGCTCAGCCATCCCGAGGCGGCCACGTGGGCTGATGCGCTCGAGGATCTCGTGCCGTGGCTGCGGGAACAGCCGCATGCGGATCTCGCTGGCGAGGTCGCGTCTTGCCTGCGGTTTCTGGGGCGCGATGCGCGGGCTGCGCTGGCACTGCTCTCACCCCTCTCCCCGACCCTCTCCCCCGCGGGGGAGAGGGAGAGGAGTCATGAATTGGCAACTGCCCTGCTCGCCCATTCAGCGGAGTGAGCCCGCTACAAGCCTGTGGCAGAAAACTCGCAAGGATCAGCCACGCCGGTAGGGTGGACTTCCGCCTCTCCGACTCAGGAGCCGTTCAATGCCAGAGATGCCCACGCTGGGTTCACAGCCGAAGCAGAGCCCCGTCGTCCCCGTCGCCATCACCGCCGTGGTGGTGGGCCTCATCAGCGGAGGGCTCTACTGGGTGCGCAACAGCGAGGCTGAGCCTGCACCCGCTCCCGCGCCCACGCCCGCGGCCGTGGTGCCGCAGGTCGCCGAGGCTCCCGTTCCACTGGATCCGACTGCCGCGGCCCCCGTGGCGGTGGTGGCTGCTCCGATCGTCGCGGCGAAGAACGGGCCGCGCGGCTTCCAGGTGAAGATCAACGGACCCCTGGAGTCGGCCATCGTCGGCTCCGAGGGCAAGGAGGTGGGCGCCCCGCTCACCCAGGTGATCAACCGCTCGCTGGTGTGGTGGCTGAGGGTGCCGCAGGATCTCCTCAAGGGCGACGTGCTCTCGGTGGTGTACGAGACCCGCGACGGTCAGGAGCCGCTGGTGCACGCGGTGCGCTTCGAGAGCCGCAAGCTGGGCAAGACCTTCGAGGCCTACCGCTTCAAGCCCGCAGGCGATGGCTTTCCCCGCTACTACCACGCTGACGCCAGCGAGCTGGAAGAGCGCCTGCTCGACAGCCCGCTCGACAGCTACGAGCAGATCACCTCGCTCCTGCGCGATGGCCGCAAGCACAAGGGCGTCGACTTCAAGACCGCCGTCGGCACGCCCGTGCGAGCCACCTTCGATGGCACCGTGGAGCGCAAGAACTGGAACTTCCGCGGCAACGGCAACTCCATCGAGCTCAAGGAGAGCGGAGGCCAGGGCCGCAGCGCCCTCTTCCTCCACCTCTCGGAGGTCCCCAAGACCGTCACCTCCGGCATGAAGGTCAAGAAGGGCGAGGTGATCGCGAAGTCAGGCAACACCGGCCACAGCTTCGCGCCGCACCTTCACTACCAGCTGATGCGCGGGGACACGGTGATCGACCCCTTCACCTCCCACAAGACCACCCGGGTCAGCATCCCCGCCACCGAGCGCCCCGCCTTCGAGAAGCGGATGGTCGAGCTCAAGGCCCTGATGCCGGCGACCGAGATCGCCGGCGGCTAACCCAGCAACGGAACTGGCGTTAGGGCGCCCTTCGACCTACCGTTCGAACCCGATGAAGCGCCTCGGCTTTCTTCTTCCCGC
>VFKJ01000837.1 GCA_009885595.1 Myxococcales bacterium
AGGAGGCGGACTGGTGCCTCGAGGCGCAGCTATTCGCGTTCAAGGACGGCAAGGGTCCGAACATGATCCTCGACGACGGCGGCGATCTGACGATGTGGGTGCACAACAAGCACCCTGAGCTGTTCAAGGGCGCAGACCCCATCCGCGGCCTCTCGGAAGAGACCACCACGGGCGTGCACCGCCTCTACGAGATGTCGAAGAAGGGCGAGCTGAAGATCCCCGCGATCAACGTCAACGACTCGGTCACCAAGTCGAAGTTCGACAACCTCTACGGCTGCCGGGAGTCGTTCCTCGACGGCGTCAAGCGCGCCACCGACGTGATGATCGCCGGCAAGATCGTCGTGGTCGCCGGCTACGGCGACGTGGGCAAGGGCTGCGCGCAGGCCGCCAAGGGCATGGGCGCGCGCGTGTACGTCACCGAGATCGACCCCATCAACGCGCTGCAGGCGACGATGGAAGGCTTCCACGTGATGACCATGGAGCAGGCCGCCCCCCTGGCCGACATCGTGTGCACCGCCACCGGCTGCGTCGACGTGGTCACCGGCGATCACATGACCGCGATGAAGGACGGCGTGATCCTCGCGAACATCGGTCACTTCGATTCCGAGATTCAGGTCAGCTGGCTGGAGAAGAACCCGGAGATCCGCGAGGAGAACGTCAAGCCTCAGGTCGACCAGTTCATCTTCCCCAACGGCAAGCGCCTCACCCTGCTGGCGCGCGGCCGCCTGGTGAACCTGGGCTGCGCCTCGGGTCACCCCTCGTTCGTGATGAGCAACTCGTTCACCAACCAGACGCTGGCGCAGCTCGCCCTCTGGGGTGCGATTGACACCGGCCACAAGTTCGAGGCCGGCAAGGTCTACGTGCTGCCCAAGAAGCTCGACGAGCACGTGGCGCGGCTGCACCTGGGCAAGGTCGGCGCCAAGCTGACGACGCTCAGCGAGACGCAGGCGAAGTACCTGGGCGTGCCGGTCGAGGGCCCCTTCAAGCCGGATCACTACCGGTACTGATCAGCAGCGATTCGTGAAGAGGCGGGCCGGCTCCGTATTTCGCGGAGGCGGCCCGTTTTCTTTCAGCACATGGCCCGCAAATGCATACATGGGCTCCCGACTCGATCCCGTCCAGTTTGCCGGTAAGCTGGAGACCAATTTCCCGGGGAGAACCCCATGTTGCAGATCCGACTCAACCCAGCACCCCTAGCGATGGCGCTCCTCGTCCTGTCCGGTTGTAGCGACAACGCGCTCCGGTTGCAGACGCCAGTGGGGCCGGTGGAGGTGATCGAGTC
>VFKJ01000541.1 GCA_009885595.1 Myxococcales bacterium
GAATACGCGGAGACGGTGCCGAACAACGACTTCAACCAGGGCCGCTTCATCGGCAACCCCCAGCTCGAGGGGGCGTACCTCGACTCGGTGGAAGCGGGCGCCGAGTACCTGCAGGGCGTGGGCGAGGGCAAGCTGCGGCTCAAGTTCAACGCTTTCTTCGAGCGCATCACCAACGCGATCGTGCAGGTCGACACCTCGGGCAACCTGGTGCCGTACAAGAACCGGGTGGCCGGCGTGCAGGCGGTCGGGCTCGAAGGCGAGGCCCGCTTCGAGTTGACGCAGCGCCTCGCGGTGTGGGTCAACGCCAGCTGGGTGCGCGCGGAGGATCTCACCGCGCCCACGCAGAGCCGCGTCCTCACCGACGTCTCGCAGATCCGCATGAATGGCGGGGTCAGCCTGCCGCTGGGCAAGTGGTTCAACGTCGATCTGGTGGGCCGCTTCGCCTCGGAGCGCCGCAACGACAGCCGGTCGATCCTCGAGCTCATTCGTCGCTACAGCCTGCCGGGCAACGCCACGGTCACCGCGCAGCTGCGCACCGAGGTGCTGTTCGATCACCTCGAGGTGCTGCTGCTGGGGCAGAACGTCTTCAACTTCGAGTACGCCGACGACGCCACCCGGCCCGACCGCGTCACCGGCGGCGTGCCGCGCGAGACCTGGCAGGCCTTCGCCCTCGTGAAGGTGGGGTTCTGATGACGCGCCACCTGTTCCTCCTCGGTTCGCTCGCGCTCGCCTCTGGGTGCGTGGCCTACAACGATCAATGTCAGCCCCTGGTGGAGAACCCCAACGAGCGGGTCGCCTTCATCGCCAAGGGCACCGAGCTCTTCCTCGACCGGGCCAACGCGCGTCACGGCAACAACGCCATCGGCCAGCAGGCGGCCGACGGGTTTGCCTGGGTGTTCTCCTTGACGGAGAAGCCGGCCGACTTCGCGGTGGTCAACGGCGGCTCGATTCGCGCCGAAGGGCTGTGCACCACCCGCAACATCCTGGGCGCGGGGCCGCTCTCGAACGGCGTGCTGCACGAGATCCTGCTGTTCGAGAACCCGGTGCAGGCGGTCGACCTCTCGGAGCAGGAGGTGATCGCGATGTTCGAGCACTCCGCCGAGCGGCTCTTCACCAGCCCGGCGCCCATCGCCTCGCCTGCGGGCTCGTTCCTCCAGGTGTCGAAGGAGGTGACGATGACCATCGACTGCTCCCAGCAGGCGCTCCAGCGGGTCACCTCGCTGAGCATCGGGGGCGTGGCGATCGCCAAGCCGGGGCGGCTGATCGATCAGCGAAGGATCCGCCTGGCGACCTCGGACTTCATCATCGGCGGCGGTGACGGGTACAGCATGCTGGCCGGCAAGGGCAGCGACCCCACGCGCAACCCCGTCAGCGCGCAGCGGTTCGGCGGCATCGACTCGAACATCGCGGCGGCCTACCTGAAGCAGAGCCCCTACAACGAGACGGTGGAGGCGGGGTTCAGGGTCGAGCCCTCGCGCATCACCTTCATGAACTGTTCGGTGCCCACCCGGCCGTCCAACTAGACGGTGGAAACCAAACCGCCCCCCGAACCCCAGAGGGCGCGGAGGGCGGGGACGACAGCGCTGGGAAGCTCAGCCCTGCGAAGAGTTGGCGGCGGCGGCGTCGAGCACGTCGTTGGGAGAGGGCATGCGCTTGAGATCCGCGCGCGCGATCTTCCACGCCTGCTGCACGATCCACGACAGCGACCGATCCTGCCGGCCGGACTCGTGCTCGATCTCCTTGAGCATCTCCTCAGGGAAGTAGAGCGACTGCTTGCGATGATCGGTGGTCGACATCAGCGCCGATCCTCCTTCGGGTCCGGCGCGCCCGCGACGTCGTTGACGGCCGGGAAGGACTTGATGCGCTCGCGGGCGATCTTCCACGCCTGCTGGACGACCCATGACAGCGAACGGTCCTGCCGGTTCGCCTCTTCCTGGATCTCCTTGAGCATCTCCTCGGGGAAGTAGAGCGATTGCTTGCGCTTGTCGGTGCCTGACATGGGTACATCTCCGCGGGAAGGGGAAGGAAACGAGCGGAGTTATCCGACACTCGGACCCGGGAATCAACCATTTCCCCGGTTTCGGGCCAGATCCTCACAGTCCCCGACACACGCTAGAAGAGCAGGTCCATGCGTTCTCTCCCGGTGCTCGCGCTGATCCTGGCTGTCTGGGGCTGCAAATGCGGCCCCGAGGTGTCGAAGGTGAACCCCTCGCTGGGCGTCTCTCCGGCCGGGCTCGACTTCGGGCAGGTGAAGGTCGCCGAATCGAAACAGCTGACCGTTCGGCTGGAGTCGCAGACCCGCACCCCGGTGGTGTTCTCGTCCATCGTCGTCGAAGGCGGCGGCGCAGGCGCCTATCGTCTCGGCACCGCGCCCACGCAGCTCGACTCGCTGGGCAACGCCACCCTGAACCTCACCTTCACGCCGCCGGCGGTGGCCGCGTTCACCGCCAGCCTGGTGATCAACAGCAACGATCCCGAGCGCCCGGCCACCCGCATCGCGCTTGCGGGCGAAGGCGCCGAGCCGAAGCTCGAGCTCACCCCCGACTGCCAGAGCGTGCGCGGCTGCACCGCCACCGTGGTCGTCGATCCACCGTCCATCGACTTCGGAATGGAGCCGCTGGTGCGCTTGATGCCGATCGATCCCACGAAGCTGCCCACGGTGGTGGTGGTCAACGCGGGCGCGGTGGCGCTGCAGGTGACGGGCGCTGCCTTCGGGGGTGTCGACGCGGCCGCGTTCAGCGTGGCGGGCGGCGCGCCCATTCCCGACGGAGGCGTCACCCTGGAGCCGAACGCGGGCTTCAACCTGCCGATCCGCTTCGTGCCTACGAGCGAGGCCCAGTCGAGCTACGCAGGCGAGCTGACGATCACGTCCGACGATCCAGACAAGCCCTCCATCACCGTGCAGCTGCGCGGCACCCTGCGGCCGAACCTGCCGCCGGTGGTCTGCGCGAACCTGGTGCGGGTGGTGCCGCAGCTGATCGGTGACGCGCCGCGCGACTACGCCTCTGCGTCGTTCTGGGCGCCGCTGCTCACGCCCCCCGCGGGCGGCTACGACTTCACCGCGACGCGCGACGTGCGCCCCGATGAGCTCGCCGTGTTCTCCGCTACCTCGGACGTGGCGGACGTGACGAGGTGCTCTTCGGACCCCGAAGACGGGCGCACCGGGCTCACCTACCGCTGGCGCCTCACCGCCACGCCGCCGGGCGCGCAGAACCTCGCGCTCTCCGGGGCCACCACCGCGCAGGTGCAGCTGCGGCCGATCGCCACCGGCGCGTACACGCTCGAGCTCACCGTCACCGATTCGCGCCAAAGCTCGACGGTGGTGACGATGCAGTTCGCGGTGGCGATCAAGCAGGACCTGGTGGCGCAGCTGGAGTGGGAGGGCTTCTCGGGCGTCGATCTCGACGTGCACCTCATTCGCCCCTCGGCGGTGACCGGCGGCGATCCCTTCAGCGGGGCGTTTGCGTTCTTCAACGCCGGCACCTCGGGGAAGACCTCGGGCGATCTGAACGGCTACGCCAGGCGCACCAAAGACAACAACGCGGGCGCGGGCTTCGACTTCGATTGGGGGCGTCCCGGCGACACCGACAACCCCACCCTCAACCTCGACGATCGCGGTGCGGGCCAGTTGATCGAGAACGTCTCGCTCAACTACCCGGAGAACGATCCGCTCTGCGCGAGCGCCGCCTGCACCTACCGGGTGATGGTGCACTACTTCGAGGATCTCCGAATGCACACCAGCCCGGCGTCGTGCGCGGTCGATGGCGGAGCGGGGTGCCTCGATGGTGAAGCGTGCGCCTGCCCAGGCGCCTCGCGCTGCGTGGCCGAGTCAGCGCCCGCGGGCAGCGCCGCCACCGGCAACGGCAAGTGCTACCCCGCGCCCAAACCCGTGGTGCGGCTGTTCTTCAAGGGCAGCCCCACGCCGGCCGCCGTGGTGCCCCTGGAAGGGCTGATGCCGGCCGATGAGGTGTTGGTGGGCGCGCCCTGCAAGCTGTGGCACGTGGCCGACGTCGCCTGGCCTCCGGTGACGGTGCTGGGTTCGTTGCCTGATGGGGGCA
>VFKJ01000142.1 GCA_009885595.1 Myxococcales bacterium
CGGCGCGCGGCACCAGCGCCCAGGGAGCGGCCGACCTTCACAGCTTCGCGAGGTTGGCGAGGGCGCTCGCGGCGAACACCCCCCTGCCGCTGCCGAAGCTCGATGCAACCAACCTCGCGTTCTGGGGCCACTCGCAGGGCGCGACCGCTGGGGCGCTCTTCCTCGCCACGGACCGCACGGTGAATGGGGCGCTGCTGTCCGGGGCTTCGGCGAGCCTCACCGACGCGATGCTGAGCAAGAAGGCGCCGATCAACCTCGCCGGCTCGATGTGGATCGCGCTCAGCGAGGCGGGGCCGACCTCGGTCGACGCCTTTCATCCGGTGCTCTCGCTGCTGCAGAACTGGAGCGACGTCGTCGACCCGATTCACTTCGCGCGGCAGACCGTCGTGGTGCCCGCCGAGGGGGCAGCGGCGGTGCACGGCCGTCACCTCTTCCAGGTCTGGGGCAAGGGCGACACCTACACCGCGCGCCCGGTGCAGAACGTGTTCGCGCTCGCTGCGGCGCTGACCTTCGTCGGCCCGAAGAACGACGACTTCGACGGGACTCCGGTCGCCAGCACGTCGGGAGGCCTGACGTTCCCACGGCCGCTGACGGCTGCGTTCAGGCAATACGTGCCGGGCTCCTACGACGGACACTTCGTGGTGTTCAACGAGCCGACGGCGATGAAGGACGCGGTGCGGTTCCTCGCGCGGACCGTGCGCGGGGAAGTGCCGACGATTCCCGAACCGTAGCGCTCGAGCGCTCAGTAGGCTCGCCGAGGCCATGCGCGCGAAGGACAAGTGCCCGTCTTGCTTTCAGCCGATCTCACCGACGGACTTCTTGTGCCCCCACTGCGAGCTCATCCTCGATCCGTCCCAGGCGCCTGAGCGGCCGGTCGGCGACGTGAGCGTGGTGCGGCGCATGCTCGAAGCGCCGCAGCGCGGGCTCCCCTCGAACCAGCCCAACCCCAAGCCGCCCAGGGCGGCCTCTTCGGAGGGCCTGGAGGGTCCCACGAGGAAGCTCGATCTCGGGCCCGAGCTCAGCGGCGTGCCGGTGGTGGTGGCGACGCTCGCGAAGAAGTCGGGCCAGCTCAGCGAGTTCGAAGCCTGGGTGGTGTCGCTCGTCGATGGCCTGAGCGACTCGATGACGCTGGCGAAGAAGGCCGGCATCCGCGACTTCGAGCTGCGGGTGGTGCTGCGCACCCTCAACGAGAAGCAGATCATCGACTTCGCCGACGAGCCGCTCAGCGACGCCGATCTCGAGATGCCGTCGGTGATGGGCACGCTCGACGAAGACGAGCCGGAGCCCGCGGCGGCGCCGCCGCCCCCTCCTGCTGCTCCGGGAGCGAACTCGAACCGCCGGGACGGGCGCTTCGTGGCGCCTCCGACCCGCGCGACCACGATTCCGCCGATGCCTGAGCAGCTGCCGCCCGCGCCTGCCGCGGTGGTGGGCCGTCCCGGGCGGGTGGAACCTCCGGGCCTTCCCTCCGGCGTGTTCGCGGGCGCGCTGGTGCCGTCGTATCCGGGTGCCAGCCCGGAGGAGCGCCGGGGGTTGCCGCCCTCGCGCGCGGTCTCGATTGCGCGGGCCGCCGTCGCGCCTCCGTCTCCTCCGCCGCCCGCGCGCCCCGTCGAGCGGACGGACCCGCGCATCGCGTACACCGGGCCCGCGAATCGGAAGGTGTTGGACGCGCTCAAGAAGGTGAAGCGGGCCGACGGCTCGTCCTCCGCGCCTCCGTCGGCAGCGAAGGAAGTGAAGGAAGTGAAGGAGCACCTGGTGGCCGACGTGCTCGCGCGCGACACCCTGCAGGTGGCGCTGCGCATGGAGCAGGGCGGCCGGCTCGACGAGGCGATCCGCTTCCTCGAGAAGTCGATCTCGCAGAGCCCCGATGCGCCGTCGCTCTACAACCGCCTCGGCATCATCCTCATGCGCGAGCGCGGCGACTACCGGCGCGCCGAGGCCCTCATTCGCAAGGCGGTGGAGTTGGCGCCGGAGAACCCGGTGTACGAGACCAACCTGCAGCAGGTGCTCACCCGGTACGCGAGTCGCTCGCAGCGGTGAAGTTGAAGACGCGCACGCGCATCGTGCTGTTGCAGCACCTGCTGGAATTGAGCGAACGCAGCAACACCGGACGTCACGCGGCCGCCGCGCTCAGCTCGGTGGAGGTCCGGGTCTTCGGCGCGCAGGGAGCATCGGTGAAGGTCGATGATCTCGAGGGCGCGTGGCTGCTGTGGCCAGGTGAGCCGGAGCCGGATGCCTCGGTGCCGCGGCCTTCGACCCTCGTGGTGCTCGATGGCTCGTGGAGCCAGGCACGGAAGATGCTGCAGCGCGTGCCGGAGCTGCGCTCGCTGCGGCGGTGGTCGCTGCAGGCACCGAAGGGACGGAGGAGCCTGCGCGCGGCTCCGCCGGGTGGGATGTCGTCGCTCGAGGCGATCGCCGAGGCGCTGCGGGTGTTGGAAGGGGCAGAGGTCGGCGCGCAGGTGCAGGCGGTGCACGAGGCGCTGGTGCAGAAGCAGCTGGCCGAGCGCGGGTACGTCGGGCCTCATCGCTCGTAGTTCCCTCTCCTCCTGCGGAGGAGAGGGTCAGGGAGAGGAGGCGAGCACGGGTTTGATTTCCCGACGGCGGAGCCTCTCCGGGTTCTACCCCTCTCCCCGACCCTCTCCCCCGAAGGGGGAGAGGGAGACAGAGTGTCAGCCCCAGCGGCCCGCGGAGATCTTCCCGCCCGGCCGCAGCTCCATCAGCAACGTGCGCGCTGAGTAGCGTCCCTGACTGAGCCACGCCGGCTCCGAGCTCCAGGTCACCTTCGAGCTCGTCACCTTCCCCGCGGCGTCGACCTGCACGGTCACTTCCTCGACGTAGTTGTTCACCTCACCCAGCCCCGACGGCGCGGTCGAACCGTCGGCGTCCTTCATGTCGTCGAAGCTGCCGGTCGCCAGCACCAGCGAGGTCACCTTCCCCTCTGCGTCACGCTGCACCTTCACCACGTTCGCCATGTGGTCGACCTTCCCGTCACCGGTGTGGTCGATGAAGATCACATCACCCGGGTTCAACTGCGAGACGGGAAGCTCAGGCACGCTGCTGTCGCCACCGTTGTCCAGCGCCCCGGTCCACGGAATCGTCACCTTCACCGCGCGCGAGGCCATGTTCGCGTCGACGCCTGGGTAGCGGAGGTTCACCCCGGCCAGCAGGCTGGCCTTCGGATCGAGCCGCTGAATCGCCTGCGCGTTCTCGTACCCGGGCCGCACGCCCGAGAGCGTCTCGAACCGCCCGAAGAAGCCCTTCGGATCCGCCGCGGTGGCTGCGCCCCAGGTGGCGGCCGGCAGCGCCGCGGGCCGGGGCAGCTGCACCCCGAGGTCCGCCTTCACCTTGGCGCGGAACTGGTCCATCAAGAACAGCGAGAGCGTCTTGCAGTCGCACTCCACGCGGTTGGTCTTGCACTGCTCCCAGTAGGCGCCGACGAACTCGCCGTAGGCCTTCTGCAGCTCCGGGTGACTCCACCCCGCGCTCTGGCTGCGATCGACGAGCGCAGGGAGCCTGGGCAACGAGAGCGCGGCGTTGCCCAGGTACCGCAGCGCATCACCGCTGACCTCGGCGGGCGTGCGCAGCTCGGTGGCGGCGAGCTTCGCGTCGAGCGCGGCGAGCGTGGGCTGATCGACCACGCCGGTCACCGGCACCTTCGCCGCGGTCTGGAAGGCCTTCACCGCGCGCTCGGTGGCAGGGCCGAACTGACCATCGACCGAGCCGATCGGGTAACCCAGCCGCGCCAGCCCATACTGCACGGCCACCGCGCGATCGCCTCTGGCCCCCCGGGCGAGGGGAAGGGCGCCCGCATTCGAAAACGCGGTCTTCAGGGCGGAGTCACCCAGCGGCTTCGCCTCGGCCACCTCGAACACCGCGCGGGCCTGGAGCGCGGTCGCCAGCGCACCGCCCTTCGTGAGGGCACCGGCTGAGTTCGTCAGCGCGATGGAGGCCGCATCACCGTTGGTGTCGTAGCGGTCGACCTGGCGGAACAACGCGGCGGCTTCCTCGGCCCCGGCGATCTTCCCGTCGTGGTTGAGATCCGCCTTCGTCAGGTCGACGCCAGCCAGCTTCGGATCTGCCTGGGCCTCCGAGACGTCGACCTTCTTGTCCTGCAGCGACTGGGTGAACTCCGAGCGGGTGAGCCGAGAGGGCATGCGATCTCTTAGCAAAGTGCGCGGGTGGAGGGCATGGCTCCGCAGAATCAGCGATCCCCACGCAACCGGTGCGCTCGAAAACACAGCTTCCCCCCCCAGAATTCATGAGCACGTCTCTTGCTCAGCGCCGGGGGCATGAACGATCTGGCTGGCAGGGTCGCAGTCGTGACAGGGGGCTGCGGCGGGATCGGGTTCACCACGGTGAAGCGCTTCCTTGGCGCGGGCGCGAAGGTACTGCTGGTTGACAGGCTGCAGAGCGAGGTGGACGAGGCCCTCACCCGGCTGGACTCCAAAGACGCCCTCGGCTTCGCGGGCGACGTCTCCAGCGGCGAGGCGAACGCCCAGTTCTTCCGCGCGGCCGCGGAGAGGTTCGGCGGCATCGACGTGGTGGTGCTCAACGCCGGCGTGGAAGGCGTGGTGCGGCCTTTGATCGAGTACCCCGAGGCGGAGTTCGATCGCGTGGTGGCGGTCAACCTGAGGGGCACCTTCCTGGGGCTCAAGGAAGCGGCGCCGCACCTGCAGCGCAGAGGCGGTGGGAGCATCGTGGTGACGGCCTCGGTCACGGGCCTGGTGGGCTCGCGGCACCTGGGGGCGTACGTCGCCAGCGAGCACGCGGTGCTGGGGCTGGTGAAGGTGGCGGCGCTCGAGTTCGCGCCCATGAAGGTTCGCGTCAACGCCATCGCGCCGGGGCCGATCGAGAACCGCATGATGCGCTCGATCGAAGAGCAGAGCGGAACGGGCCACGCTGATCAGGTGAAGGCGGCGTACAACGCGCAGCTGGCGATGGGCCGGTACGGCACCAACGAAGAGATCGCCGAGCTGGCGCTGTTCCTCGCCAGCACGCGCGCCAGCTACTCCACCGGGGGCGTGTTCCTGGCGGACGGCGGGTTCCTCGCGCAGTAGTTTCAGGCGCGCGCGGCTTCCTCGCGCTCGAGCCAGTCCTTGAGGAAGCGGCGCACCGCGGGGTGCGCAGAGCGGCGGAACACCTCGGGCGGCGCGGCCTCGATGATCCGGCCTTCGTGCAGCAGGCCCACGCGATCGGCGATGCGGAACGCGGTGGGCAGGTCGTGGGTGATGACGAAGGCGGTGACGCCGAGCTTCTTCTGCGCCAGCACGATGGCGTCGTCGACCGCCGCGGTGGTCATGGGGTCGAGCCCGGCGGTGGGCTCGTCTGCGAGCAGCAGCCGGGGCCGCAGCGCCACCGCGCGCGCGAACGCCACCCGCTTCCGCATTCCGCCCGAGAGCGGGCCGGGCAGCAGCTTCTGCGCGTCGGTGAGGCCCAGCAGGGCGAGCAGCTCGTCGACGCGCGCCTTCACCTCGTCCTCCTTCAGGTGCCTGAGCTCCCGCAGGGGGAAGGCGACGTTGTCGAAGACGGAGAGCGAGTCGAAGAGCGCGCCCGACTGAAACTGCACGCCCACCTCGCGGCGCACGGCGTCGAGCTCGCGGGGATCTCCCGCGGAGAGCTCGTGGCCGCCGACGCGCACGGTGCCTGCGTCGGGCCGGAGCAGCCCCTCGAGGTGCTTCATCAACACCGTCTTCCCGCTGCCGCTGGTGCCCAGCAGGACGAAGGTCTCTCCTTCGGCCACGTCGAGGTCGATGCCGTCGAGCACGATGGCTTCACCGAACGACTTCTTCACCCCTCGCAGCTCGATGAGGGGCGCCGTGCTCACGCGGAGCCGTGCGCTTTCTCTTTCGAGCGGAAGCGCAGGTTGAGCAGCTCGACGAGCACGGAGAACGCCATGGCGAAGTAGATGTACCCCTTGGACACGTGCTGCCCGAGGCTCTCCGCGACGAGCAGCGCGCCGATGAGGAGCAGGAAGGAGAGCGCGAGGATCTTCATCGAAGGGTGCTTTTCCACGAAGGTGCCGATGCCGCCGGCGAAGAACATCATCGAGATGACTGCGATCACCATCGCCACCACCATCACCGGCACGTCCTCCACCATGCCGACCGCGGTGATCACCGAGTCGATGGAGAACACCAGGTCGATGGCGACGATTTGCAAGATCGCGCCCAGCGGGCTTCCAGACTGCTTCTTCGGGCCCCCCTCCTCGTCCTTGTGTTCGACCTTCTTGTGGATCTCGGTGGTGGCCTTGCCCATGAGGAAGAGCCCGCCGAGGAAGAGCACCAGGTGGCGCAGGCTGAAGCCGTGGTCACCGATCGTGAACAGCACGTACGAGAGGTGCATGATCCAGCTGATGGTGAAGAGCAGCCCGATGCGCAGGACCAGCGCGGCGCCCACGCCGATGCGGGTGACCAGCTTGCGCTGATCGGCCGGCAGCTTCCCGGTGAGGATGCTGATGAAGACGAGGTTGTCCAGGCCGAGCACCACCTCCATTGCAGTGAGGGAGACGAGGGCGGTCCAGGTGGAGGCGTGCGTGAAGATCTCGAGCATCGGGAGGGGGCTTTTATCCCCGGCGATGTGAGGTCACCTGAATTTGATTCACCTCCAGAGCCGATTCCAGGTGGCCTCGAGCCGCGCGAAGTCTTCGGCGGCCTTGCGCTGCTTGCGCTCGGCCGGAGTCCCGATCGGAGGAACTTCGACCTCTGGCAGCACCGCGTTCTGGAAGTGGAGATCCCATTCGGGGTCTGTGCGCGCCTCCTCGGGGACGATGAGGCCGCTTCGCCATTTGCCGCCGCCGGGGCGGTTGACGAGTCGTTCCACCATTCGGCGGAGCGAGAACGCGACCTCGGTGAGATCGACGGTCTCGTTGAGCATGGCCTCCCAGGTCGCGAGCCGCGCCTCGAGGCGGCGGGCGAGCACGACGCCCTCTTCGGTGAGGGACCAGGCCTCGGCGCCTCGTCGTGAGGCGCGGGTCGCGTGCACGATTCCGCGCTGCCGCAGTGCCTTCATGGCCCGCCAGACGTTCTGCCGTCGGATGCCGGCGAGAAAGGGGATCCAGCTCGTCGAGTAACCGGGGCGCCGCGCGACCAGGAGCAGCACCATCAACTCCGACCGATCGAGGCCAAGCTCCCGACCCCAAGCGTGTTCGACTGCTTCCATCATCACCAACGCCTGTCTCGCCGCCACCCATGAGCGCATGCGAGATTTTTGGCATGCGGGTGCGACAGTCGGCCTCGAAAGGGGCGGTGAGGAAAGTGGTCCGCCGCGGCCCTTCTTCGGGATGGCTCTCTGCTCGAGCTTTCTGATCCTCAGTGAGCGAAGCGATGTGATGGAGGCACCGGGGTGGGAGACCCTCTTCACCGACGTAATCGCGTGATTACGTTTTCTGGGCGCAGCGGAAAACGTAATCACGCGATTACGTGCTCGGCGACCCGCTCCGGCAGGCGGGTCGCCACCATGCACGTCGCAGAGCTCCGTGAGCACTCGCGCGACACCAAACGGCACCAGGATCCGCCGCAGTACTCAGAGGTCTGTCGCGTCTGTCGCCGAGCGTGCGTTTCCACATACGCTTCGTGAGTGCGCCCATGAATTGCGGCGCTGAGTGACTCACGCCGCCTGGTTGTTCTCGATAGCTCGCGGCCACTTCTAGGTTCATTTGTCGGCGGCGCATCGCGTGAGCGGCGCGTTGCGGTCGATCTGATCGACGCGATTGATTCGGCTGCTCTGAAGTGATGCGCGCGCCGGGGAGGGGAGGGGAGCGACTTTGTTCCACGTGGAACAACCGTTCGTGCCCTCTCGCGGAGACTCAGTCAGCGGGGAGTGAGTTCGAGTGACCCACGCTGGATCGAGCGAACTCACGCAGCGAACTCACGCAGCGAACTCACGCAGCGAAC
>VFKJ01000806.1 GCA_009885595.1 Myxococcales bacterium
AGCCGAGGCTGTTGAAGAGCACCTCTCCTTGCGTGGCGTCTCCCTGACGGGACTGCGGCCCCGGTTCGGTCTTGCTCACGCTCCCCAGGAACGCGGCGATCGCCACCGGCTCGCGCTCACGCAATGGACCGGGCTCGGGCCAGAACGACGGCATGCGCGTCCCCGGGCGGTCGTGCTGAGGATCGCGCAGCCACGCCACCACGAACGCCTCCGAGGTCTTTTCCTTCAGTCGATCGAGCGGCGGCGCGCGCGGTGGGGCGACGGTGACCTGGCGGGTGGAATGACAGGCCCCGCAACGCCGCTCCTCGAACAGCGCCCGCCCGCGGTTGAACAGCGGCGCGTCGACCACCTCGCCTTCGTGACACGCGACGCAGCTCGACTCGATGAAGGGCTTCGAGCGCAGCGGCTGTTCCCAGTATGGATCGTCGCGGCCATGCGCGAACGCCGCCGCGCCCACGCCCTTCGTCTGCAGGCCCTGGCCGGCGTGGCACGGCGTGCAGCCCATGCGATCGATGGGGTGCTTGCCCAGCAGCACCTCTCTGCGCGGGTGCGTGCGCAGCTCGCGCGGTACCGCTTCATCTTCGAGCCCCGGCTGATCGATGCCGAGGTGGCAGGTCTGGCACCGATCCTCGACGTCGAGCGCGGGGATGGTCACCTGCCTGATCCCCTCTTCGATGGGCGGCAGGCCGCGCTGCGCGAGCACCCCCTTGAAGCGGGACTGGGTGGCCTTCCAGGGGCGCCTTCCCCAGCCCTCGTCCCACACCGCCCAGCAGGTCGCCGCGCAGGTGAGCGCGGACAGCACCAGGAAGAGCGCCCGATGACTCGTCGCCTCCGCTGGCGTGCGCGCGCGCTTCACACGTTGAACCACGGCGTCGTCCAGACGTACTTGACCGAGAAGCCCAGCCTCAGCGCCATCTTCACCGGCACGGCGAGCATGGTGAGGAAGAGGAAGGCGACGATCGCGTAGCGCGAGCGCCCCAGCCGCTGCAGGGCGGGGCGGCGTCGTCCCCAGAGCCAGCCCGCGAGCCCCAGGCCGTACCAGGCCGCCACCGTCACGCCGCCGAAGAGCGAGGACGGCAGCCCGCGCGGAACACCAAACAGCGCCGGCCAATCACGCGTCGCCAGCTCGACGGCGCGCGCGCGATCCCACGCCTCCCACGGCCAGAACCAGTTCCAGCCCGGCCCGCGGCAGAACGTGCCCACCAGGATCAACCCCAGCCACAGCCCGAAGAACCCGAAGAAGAAGGTGGTGATCGCGAAGCGCCGCTCGCGCCACGAATGAAACCCACTCCCCGCCGGGTTCACGTCGACGTACGGAATGAGGCACAGGCCCAGAATGATCAGCGCGGGCAGGAGCACGCCGGCGATCCAGGGATCGAAGTAGACGAGCAGCTCCTGCAGGCCGAGGAAGTACCAGGGCGCCTTGCTGGGGTTCGGAGTGCGGGTGGCATCGGCGAGCTGCTCGAGCGGCGCGTCGAGGAGGATGGACCAGACCAGCAGCACCACCATCACCACCAGCGCCGCGAGCAGCTCGATCCGCAGCAGGAAAGGCCAGGTGTGCAGCTTCGGATCCTGCGTGCCCTCGGGCATGGGGCCGTCGAGCTCGCGGCGCACCGCGGCCTCGCCTCCCTCGGCGAGCAGCCGATCGTGCAGCCGCGCCGCGCGCCACCAATAGATCACGATGCCCAGGAACAGCGGCACCATCAGCACGATGGGCACGTTGTCTGGCTGGCGGAGAATACGGAGCAGCGGCTCCATCACGCGCCGCCCTTCGGTCCGCTGATCCCGCCGTCACGTCGCACGCGCCAGAAGTGGAGGATGCACCCCAGGCCCAGCGCCAACGGCAGCGCGATGCAGTGGAGAATGTAGAAGCGCAGCAGCGCCGCGCCGCCCACCGTGGGACCCCCGAGGAGCAACGCGCGCAGGTCGTTTCCGTCGGTGAGGCCGGGCGCGGCGAAGGGGCCCTCGTGACCTACCACCGGCGCTGCTCCCGCCATGTTCGTGCCCACCGTCACCGCCCACATCGACAGCTGATCCCACGGCAGCAGGTAGCCGGTGAACGACAACAACATCGTCAACGTCAGCAGCCCCACGCCCACCACCCAGTTGAACTGGCGCGGCGCCTTGTACGAGCCGGTGAGGAACACCCGCAGCAGGTGAACCCACACCACGATCACCATCGCGTGCGCCGCCCAGCGGTGCATGTTGCGGTTGAGCATTCCGAAGGGCACGTCGAAGTCGAGCCGCTTCATGTCGAGCCAGGCGTGCTCGGGCGTGGGCCGGTAGACGAACATCAGCGCCACGCCCGTCACCAGCGTCACCAGGAACAAGAGGAAGCTGATGCCGCCGGCGCCCCAGGTGAAGCTGAAGCGCACGGCGTGCCGGGGCACCTTGGTGGGGTGCAGGTGGAGCCACACCGTGTGCGCCACCGCCAGCACGCGGTTGCGCGGAGTGTCGACGTTCTCGACCCGCAGCGCCGAGCGCACCACCTCCTTCACCAGGCCAGGGGGCGCCTCCTCGCTCACGGGCGGCCCTCGCGCGGCCAGGCCAGGAAGGCTTCGGGCCGGCTCCAGTCTCCCCGCTCGTTGCGCAGCACCACCGCGGTGTCGACGACCAGGTTGTGTTGCGCGTCGAGCGCGATCGCCAGGCGCTCCAGCGGCCGCGGCGCGGGGCCCTCGAAGTTCACCCCGTCGCGATGAAAGCCGCTGCCGTGGCAGGGGCACTTGAACTTCTCCTGCGCCGAGCTCCACGCGGGGACGCAGCCCAGGTGCGTGCAGACCGAGCGCAGCGCGTAAAAGCCCTTCGCCTCGCGCACGAGGATCAGCCGGTGGCTGCGCTTGAAGCGCTCGCTGACCTCGCCCACCGCGAACTCGTCGGGCCTGCCCAGGACGACCTTCGTGGGCGGATCGGCGCGCACCCGGGGAAAGAGCAGCCGCACGAAGGCTCCGGTGGCCGCCACGAGGCTCGCCCCCAGCAGCGCCCAGGCAGACCGCGTCTGCACTTCGCGGCGCGTCCACAAGGTGGGTGGCCGCTCGTCCTTCATCACAAACCGGAGGTCAGGCAGCTCGAGCCCGGCGCCGGCGCCACGCACATGTTCGCTACGCACGCCTGGCAGGTGGGGCAGGGCGTGACCGCGTCGCAGGGCCCGACACACTCGCCCGCCATCAGGTTGCACTGCGCCGGTGCCTTGCAGTCCATCGAGGAGGCGCAGGCCGCGACGGGGCCGGTCGTCTTCTTGTCTGCCGCACCCGTGCGCGGAGGGACTCGCCGCAGGTAGGTGAAGACGGCCTCGAGGTCAGGCGTGGTCAGGTTGCGCAGCGCCCAGATCGGCATCGGCCAGGCGATCGGCTCCGCAGTCGAGCCCGCCCTCAGGCCCGAGGCGAGGGTGACCGCGAAGTCGGTGAAGGGCGCCGTGTAGCCGTTGGCCGCCCCGCACAAGTTCCGGCTCATCGAGCGCTTCAGCGGCTGGCCGGCGGGCGCCGCGAAGACCATGCCTCCGGCGAGGTAGGCGGCGGTGTTGATCTTCTGGGTGACGAGGTTGCGCGGCGGATTGGTGTGGCACTCGTTGCACCGCCCGACCGCGTTGACCAGGTAGCTGCCGCGGCCGAACAGGCTCTGCTCGCTGGGCGTCAGCGCGGTCAGGTCAGGCTGCGCGAGCGGCTGGATGGTGAAGCCCCGCAGCACCCCATCCGCGTCGCGGGTGGTGTCGGGCAGCAGCGCGCGCTCGACGTCGCCATCGCGGTACACCGTCTGCGCGGTGCCGCGCGGGACGTCGTTCTTCACGTCGCCGGCCACGTCGTTGCTCTGGGCGGGGATCGCCTTCAGGTACGCGTTGATCGACTTGAGATCGTCGACCGTCATCCACCGGTACTCGAACCACGGCATCACCAGCAGCGACGAGGTGGGGTTCTTCTTGTCGAGCCCGGTCTGCATGATCAGCACGAACTGATCCTCAGTGAGGGTGAGGCCGGAGTTCCCCTCGGGCGTGAGATTGCGGGCGTAGACCTCCATGCCCTGCGAGGGCTGGAGCGCGAACCGCGCGCCGCCCGCGAGATGCCGCACGCCCCCGTCCTCGCCAGGGGCGTCATGGCAGCTGCCGCAATCGGCGACGGCGTTGACCAGGTAGCTGCCGGCGCCCACCCGCTCGAGCTGCGCGGCGGTGAGCCCCTCGAGCACCAGCGGCACCGGAGCGATGTCGAAGCCGCGCTTGGCCCGCTCAGACAGCACCAGGAACGCCCCGGGCGCACCGGACGGACCTTGCGGGCCCGCGTCGCCAGCAGGTCCGCTCGGGCCCTTGCCGCCCGAGACGCCCGGAGGGCCCGCTGGACCGATCGGCCCTTCGGGTCCTTCGACCGTGCAGCCGAGAGGGGCCAGGGCCAGCAATGCGAGCAAGAAGCGGGTCATCGAGGTCTCTCCTGCTTGCGAAGGCGTACGCGGCGCAGCAGCGCGAGGAGCGCCAGCACGCCCCAGCTCGCCGCCCCTCCTGCGCCCGTGCCGCAGCGACACGGCGGCGGCGCCGACGGCAGGTGACGGACACACCTCGCGAACGCACGCCCGTTGACGCTGACGGCGTCGACCGCGCCGAGGTTGAAGCCCACGGCCCAGGCGAGGCCCCCGGTGTTCTGGCTGAACGACGACGACCAGTAGAGCTCGGGGCGCGCGCTCTCGAAGACGGGGTCGATCTTCGTGGGCTCGGTGGTCCCGTAGTCGAGCAGGCTCATCAGCTCGAAGGCGTTGGGCAGGTGCCAGTCGTGGTGCCCGGCGAGCGAGAGCTGCGCGCAGGCGTCGAGCGACTCGCGCCAGCTGCGCTTGATCCCATCGTCGACGCGCTGCCACTCCAGGCCGCTGGCGTCGTCCCTGACGGTCTCCGCGCTCGAGGTGAGCGCCCCCGCCAGCCGCACCTTCCCCTCCACGAGCTGCTTGAGGGTGCCGCGCACGCACCGCGCCGGCGCCAGGTTCGTGCTCAGCATCGGCATCACCTCGCCGACGCCGAACCGCACCGACCAGTGCATGGTGTTGGCGTTTGCGATGGGCGTCGAGGTCCAGGTGTTCGACGCGCTGGGGTCGGGGAACGCCTGGCCGATGGCCGGGTTCGCCCTGCCGAAGTGAATCAGCGTCGCCAGCTCGACCACCGACGGGAGCCGCCAGGTGCCAGCCGGCGCGCCTTCGGTCTCGAGCGCGGCACACGCGGCGGCGGCGTCTGCCTGCGTGCGCGCCACGCCATCGTCGCGGGCCTGCCAGGTCAATCCGCTGGCCTCGTCGCGCACCTCGTCATTCGCCTGCGGAAGGAAGCGCCGGGTGTTGGGCTGGAAATCCGCGTCCTGGGCGCGCCACCCGGGCACCGGGCAGGCGTGGTTGCCGCCGTGGTCGTCGGTGCACGCGACCGCGCCGGTGCGGAAGAGCTTCGGGTGTGGCCCGCCGGTCGCGACGAACGGCGTGAGGTCGGGCGAAGGCTCGGTGCCCGCGTCTCCCGGGGCGCCCGCGTCGAACGCGAGACCGCCGTCGGTCACCACCACGCCGCCATCGGGCATCAGCTCGAGCGGCAGCCCCGTGGGATCGAAGGTCTCGGCCCAGGGCAGGCAGGTGGCGGCGTTGCAGCCTCCTCCCACGAGCACCTGGCCCGACGTGAGGCTCACGGCGATGTGGTACGCGCGCGGCATCGCCATGCGCGGCATCTCGGAGAACCGCCTGCCCACCGGCAGGTAGACCTCGGCGGTGCCGCGCGCGGAGTCGATGCGATCGGTCCCGCCCGCGATCAACAGCAGCCCGTTCTCCATCACCGTCGCGGTGTGGTGATGGCGGGGCGAACGCATCACCGGGCCCTCGACGAAGGCGGGCGTCCCAGCCGGCTGGAAGAGCTCGGTGGTGTCGAGGGTGGAGGCGCGGCACTCCGCGGTCTGGCACCCGCCCACGAGGAAGACGGTGCCGTCCTGGAGCAGGGTGGCGCTGTGGCCCGCCCGGGGCGCCTTCATCAGGCCCGCCAGCTGCCACTGGTTCGCCGCCGGGTCGTAGCGGAGCGCATCGGCGAGCACGACCGTGCAGCGCGGGTCAGCGCAGCCGCCCACTACGAGCACCGAGCCGTCCGCGAGCGCGGTGACGGTGGCGAAGCCGCGCGGGGCCGGCAGCGGCGCCGCGGTGGTCCATTGATCGCCCGCGACGTCGTAGCGCGCCACCTCGGTGAGGCACCGCGTCTCGTCGCACCCGCCCGGGAGCAGGGCGTCACCGTTGGGCAGGAGCGCCGCCGAGACGCGCGCCCGCGCGCTGGACAACGAACCCGCCGAGACCCAGCGCGAGGCCGCCTTGGAGTAGCGCTCGGCCGTCGCGGTGGTGCTCCTGCAGTCGGAGCCGGTGCAGCCGCCCGCGACCAACAGCTCGTTGCTGCGCAGCACCACCGAGGCGAAGGAGTAGCGGGCGGTCGCCAGCGGAGGCCCCGAGGTCCAGGTGCCTGAAGAGGCCGCCCACACCGAGGCGCTGGGGACGACCTGCGAGCAGGCCTCTCCCACCATCCCCACCGGGCACGCCGCCAGGGCGCAACCGCCGATGGCCATCACCGCGCCGCTGTCCATGCGCCAGGCGGCGTCGGCGAGGTGCGAGACCGTCATCGTGCCGGTGGTGCTCCAGTCGGGATCGACGAGGATCGGTGCGGGGAGCCCCCGCAGGTCGAGCTCTTCGATCACGCGCGCGCCGTCCACGCGGATGGTGCCGGTGCGGCGCGTGCCGTCCGCCGCGCGCGCGACCGGGGCGGAGACGCGCAGCCGCGCTGCGCCATCGAGCCCGATGAGCTCGAGCGTGTCTCCGGCGGCGCGCAGCGCTGAAGCCGAGGCGCCGAGCTCGAGGGAGAACGAGCGGCGGAAGAGCGGCGGGGGCGCTCGCAGGTAGACGTACTCGTCCACGTGCGTGGGCGTCAGCTTGTAGAGCAGGTCGCCTCCCCCGACGGCCCCTCGGTACACCACCACCCCGCGCATCACTTCGGCCGGCCGGCGGGGAGCGCCGTCTTCGACCGTCTTCACAAAGAGGGTCTCGTTCCCCGCGAGCCACACCGTCACCGCGCCGGAGGAGAACGCGGGGAGCCGCGCCATCACCACCAGGCCCGCGGGATCGTGCTGCAGCACGAAGGTGGACTTGAGCGTCTGGTACCGCGGCGTCAGCGAGCCGTCGCTCGCCCGCTCGAACTCGAGATCCTGCACCATGCCGAACCACTTCTTCGCCGCGGGGAAGTGTTGCTCGATCTCCCGCAGCAGCTCGTCGTTCGCGGGCGCGGGGGCCGCGGCGAGGAAGGCCGCGCACAACGAGGCGGGCAGGAGACTCATTGGCAGGTGCCTCCGGTGCAGCTCTGGTTGGACGCGCACGCCACGTTGCAGCGGCCGCAGTCGCTCGAGGTCGTCAGCGCTCGTTCACACCCGTTGGAGTAGTTGCCGTCGCATTCACCCCAGCCGTCTTCGCAAGGCCCCTGGGAACACGAGAGCAGCACGCAGATGCCCGGGCGGTGAGGCGTGCCCGCGCAGACCCGGCCGCAGCTGCCGCAGTTCTGCGGTGAGAACGAGTGGTTCACCTCGCACCCGTTGCTCTCGAGGGCGCCGTCGCAGTTCCCGAAGTACTGCTCGCACCCCTGGTTGAAGCAGCGGGAGTTCGAGCAGCCGACCCCTGTCACGTTGGGGAGGTAGCAGCTGCGCCCGCAGGCCCCGCAATGGTCGGCGCTGCGGTTGAGATCGACGCAGACGCCGTCGCAGCAGCTGTCGTTGTTCGGGCAGGGGTTCCCGCAGGCGCCGCAGGCTTCGTTCGACGACAGCACGTCGACGCAGCGGTGATCGCAGCAGGCAGGCAGCTGCCCGGGGGCCATCGCGGGGCAGTCGGAGGCGACCTCGCACCCCTGCACGCAGCGGAAGCTCCCGTTGCAGATGGCGCCCGCGGGGCAATCGGCTCCGCCCGGCAGGCACGCGACGCATTGTCCGCTGCGCACGTCACACCGGGTGAGCCCCGGCGCGGTGCAGGCCGCGTCATTCGTACAGCCCAGGCCCACGCAGGCGCCCACCGCGGGATCGCACCGAGTTCCTTCGGGACACTCGGGCCGCGCCGCGCTGCAGCCGCTCTGGCAGCGCTGCACGATGGGTGCGCACACGAAGCCGGTCGCGCAGTCCTCGTCGCCGCGGCACTCGAGGCAGCGCAGGGTGGCCTTCTCGCAGAACGGCTCCGCGCCGTAGCAGGGCGGGTTGCAGGGAGGATCGGCGTCGTACTCGTAGCACCTGAAGTCCGGGAAGCAGGCGAACCCCACCGGGCAGCTGCCGTCTTGCGCGCAGTCAGCGCCGCGCGAGTGGGGCAACACCACGCAGCCGCAGAGAAAGGCGACCGAGGCCACCCAGCCAGCCGTGGAGAGGCGCGAGGGAACGAGAGGCATGCGGCGCTGGAGAGCGCGAAGGACCCTCGCACCGGGTGGGCGGCTTCGACTTGCGGTCGATCAAGTCTTCCGCCCCTCTCAGTCGGCCATCGCCCTCTGGAAGGCTGGCCGTTCGCGCAGTCGATCCACCAGCGCGCGCAGGTGCGGCAGCTTTATTGGTGGAGAGGAGGCACCATGGCGCAAAAGAATGGAGAGGACCCCGCTCGCTCGGTGACGACGTTCCTGGCCGACGTGGACTACCCGACCTCGAGAGCGGAGTTGGTGGCCGATGCGGAGGACGCGGGCGCGCCGGTGGACGTGATCAACCTGCTCAAGTCGCTGCCGCGCCCTCAGTACGGAACGTTCGAGGAAGCCCAGCGCGATCTCGGAGAGGCCTCGCGCCGCTTTGCGACGGGGAACCGACCGGCCGACGACGAAGGGGTGAATCGGGATCGACGGAACATCGGCCGCGACGCGGGGCAGAACCCGCCCCCCAGCCACCCGCATCCCTGAAGGTCACTCCTGATCGGGGGAGATGGTGTTGTCGTCGCTGGTGCGGTCCACCAGCTTGTTGAGCGGATCGATGCCGACGCGGGTGGGCTTGCTGGGGACCGTGAAGGCCAGCTCTGATTCGCCCTTGGCCACCCGCCGCTTCTCGAGGAAGAGCGCGTTGCCGTCATCGTCGATCGCGCCGATCTCGATCACGTCCTCGAACTCGAGCTCGGCCTGGTTGCCTTTGTCGTCGCTGCGGTACTTCACCGCGCGCACCTTCACCTTGACGTCCCAGCCGCCAGCCGCGTTCTGCTTCATCGTGCCCGACACCGCGCGGTTGTCGTAGATGGTGATGGTCTCGAAGAGATCCTCGAGCACGCCGCGTTGCTCCTCGGGGATCTCGGTGCGCAGGTACGAGATGAGCTCGGTGCTGTTGGTGTACGGCGGCCCTTTGAACCTCACCGCCGCCACGTATTTCTTCAGGCCCCGATTGACGACGTCTTCGCCCACCAGGTCCTGCAGCCAGTACATGACGAGGCTCGCCTTCTGGTAGTGGATGTACTGCTGGTTCTCGACGCGGGAGAGCGGGAGCTCCTTCTTGCGCTCGGTGACGCGGCCCACCAGGTAGTGATCGAGCTCGAACTTGAGGAAGCGGCGCATCTTCTCGGGGCCGAACTTCTTCTTCATCACCATCAGCGCCGAGTACTGGGCCATGCCTTCGCTGGTGAGGGTGGCGCCCTGCACGTCGCCGCCCACCACCTGGTGCGCCCACCACTGGTGCGCGATCTCGTGCGCGGTGACGTAGTACGGGTAGTCGAGGTCTTCCGGGTTGTCGTCGCGGACGCGCGCGATGAAGCCGACGCCTTCGGAGTAGGGGATGGTGTTCGGGAAGGCCTGCGCGAAGCTCTGGTAGCGCGGGAACTCGAGGATGCGGGCTTGCTGGTGCTGGTACGGCCCGAAGTTCTCCGAGCAGTACGCCAGCGCGTCCTTCATGCCCTGCATCATCCGCTCGACGTTCCAGGGGTGC
>VFKJ01001104.1 GCA_009885595.1 Myxococcales bacterium
GTCGATCTTCCAGATCGGCGTGGTGGCGTCGACCGCGCGCTCGCCGCTGAACTTCGTCTCCAGCAGCACCGACTGCACCTTCGACTCGAGCTTCTGCACGCCGGCGAATTCGGCCCGGGCGGTGGAGCCACCTGATTGACAGCCGGTGCACCCGTCTGCGAGGTGACGAGGGTGTCCCGCCAGCTCCCCGCGTTGACCCTCTCAGAGCTCACCACCGAGCTGGGCAGCCGTGCGCGCGCGGTGGAGACGCTGCGGTGGCTGTTCGACCAACGGCCGGTCCCCACCGAGCTGCCCGACACGCTGCCGGGCGTCAGTCACCGGGTGTGGCGGCCGTTCACGCAATCGCACCGCCTGGTGTCGCCGAAGGTGACGGAGCGGCAGCAGAGCCCCGACGGCACCACCAAGTACGCGCTCGACTTCGGCGGCACCAACGTGGAGACGGTGCTCATTCCCGCGAAGAGTCGCAGCACGGTGTGCATCTCGAGCCAGGCGGGCTGCACGCGCAAGTGCGTCTTCTGCGCCACCAAGGAACTCGGCTTCATCCGCCAGCTCGCGGCCGAGGAGATGATCGCGCAGTACCTGCTGGCGCGCAGCGAGGCGCCCGCCGCCCAGCCGGCGAGCAACGTGGTGTTCATGGGCATGGGCGAGCCGATGGACAACCTCGACGAGGTGCTGCACGCGATCGACGTGCTCACCCAGAGCCCGGCGCCCCAGCTGCGCCAGGTGGCGGTCACCGTGTCCACCTCGGGGGTGCTGCCGGGGCTGCAGCGCTTCCTGGCGGAGTCGAACGCCTCGCTGGCGCTCTCGCTCAACGCCACCACCGACGAGGTGCGCGAGCGCGTGATGCCGCAGACGAAGACCTGGCCCATCGCCTCGCTGCTGGGGGCGCTGCGCCACGACGTGGCGCGCCGCGGCGGCAAGCGCGCCTACTTCATCGAGTACGTGCTCTTCAAAGATCTGAACGACACCGACGCCGACGCCGATCGCCTGGTGACCTTGCTCGAGGGCATCCCCTCGCGCGTGAACCTGATTCCCTACAACCCGTACCCGGGCACCGGCCTCGACACGCCTTCGGAGGCCCGGGTGCGCGCCTTCCACGCCCGGCTGGTGGAGAAGGGCCTGCTCACGTTGATCCGGTGGCCGCGCGGGCGGGAGATCGCGGCTGCGTGCGGTCAGCTGGTGCTCTCCCGCGACAGCGCGGGGTTTCAGCCGTCACCTGCGTGACCTGCCTGCCCGCGGGGTTGGAATTCCATCGGGTCGCGCCGCACTGTGCTTGAATGTCGCGGCTCATGGCCGGTGAAGTGCTCTGCCCAAAGTGCGGAACTGTCTCCCCTACGGAGACCCGTGTCTGCCCGAAATGCGGGGCGACGCTGGCGGCCCCCAGCGACATCACCTCGAAGAGCAGGGCGCTGGCGGCCAGCCGGCCCGTCTCGGCCAAGCCCGCGAAACGCAAGCCTTTGGCGACCGACGGTGGCCTGGAAGCGGCCGAATCCCCGCGCAAGGCGGCCGCGCGGCCTGCGGGTCCGGTGCCCCAGGGCGAGGCCCCCCGACGGTCGAACCCCGCCGGGCCCAAGGTGCCGGCCGAGGCGCTGCAGAGCTCGTCGGGCCGCGACTCGCTGATCGGCCGCAAGCTGCAGGAGTACGTGATCGAGTCGAAGCTGGGCGTCGGTGGCATGGGCGTCGTCTACAAGGCGACGCACCAGCTGATCGGCAAGGCGGTGGCGATCAAGGTGCTGCGGCCCGA
>VFKJ01000828.1 GCA_009885595.1 Myxococcales bacterium
CCAGCAGCCTGGTGTGTTACTGCCGGCGCGCGGGGGAGCCCTGCACGGCCAACAGCGACTGCTGCAACCCCGGCATCGGCTTTCCCGCCTGTCTCCCCTTCGGCATCTGCGGCTTCTGACGGGGGAGAGCGCTAGCCTTGGGGGCCTATGCCTCGAGGAACCATCACCTCTTTCGATTCTGCGCGCGGTCTGGGCCACCTCAAGCTCGACACCGGCGACGAGGTTCACTTCGACGTCTCGGTGGCGACCAGCCCCGACCTCGTGGTGGGCCAGACGGCGGAGGTCATCACCGGGCTGCTGCTGAGCGGACAGCTCAAGGCGCGCCTGGTGCTGGTGGAGACGGAGAAGATGGCTCCCCGGCCCTTCGCGGAAGGGCTCGCAGAGCTGCAGGCGATGGGCCTGCTCAAGAGCCTCACCCTGGAGGAAGCGAGGCGGCTGGCGGAGGGCGCTGAGGAGCTCACCGCCGAGGTCGTTGGGCGGCTGTGCCTGGCCTGGTACGGCTCGAAGGGCGTGGCTGCGGCCGGGCGGGCGGACGGGTTGGCGGTGCTCGACGAGCACTTCGGTGATTCACCGAAGATCCCGGTGGGAGATCTCGCGTCGCTGGCGCCCGAGGCGCTGCAGGCGAAGCTGGTGACCTCGACGGTGGGCCTGCACCCGTTCAGCCTGGGCGCGGTGCTGGCGGCGTACAACGCGGTGCTGCAGCAGGCGGGCAGTGAGCAGCACTACTTCCTCGTCGACGTGGACAGCGATCGCTACGTGCTGGTGGCGCTGCGGGAGGACGCGTTCGGGAAGGCGGCGCATCGGTCGGTGCTGCGCATCGTCACCTGAGCTCCTCTGAAGTACGGCCCTCGACTCCGCTCGGGATGACCGGAAACCGACCCGTCCTTGTCAACCCTCTCGTCCGGACAGGCTTCACCCCTCGCGGTGCTCAAGCCCGGGCTCGGGCGGTCTCTACTCGCTGGAGCCGGTGTTCGCGCTCGCCTGGGCGCTGGTGACGGGGCTGGGCTGGCCCACCGGCGGGGAGTTGGTGGGGGGCGGGTTCATCTTGTTGGCGGTGTTGATCTCTGAGGTTGAGCTCAAGCCCTCTCTTCTTCCGGCAGGCGAAAGAGGAAGAACCGGCTGAGCAGTGGCATGCGGTGACATGGTGGCTTTGAGGGGGCGCGGTGAAGGAAGGGGTGGGCCTGGGTGCCCCGCTCGCGCTGGCCCCGCTGCACGTACTCTGGGTCCTCGGTGAGCGAAGCGATGTGAGGGTGACGTCCGGGTCCGGACGCGGTCTCCGACGACGTAATCGGGTGATTACGTTTTTTTCAGTGCCAGCGAAAAACGTAATCACGCGATTACGTTGCTCGAGAAGGCGTCCCCCCCGCCGGCCCTGGGCACTGCCACATCGCTTCGCTCACCGAGAACCAGAACGTTCGCGCAGAGAGGCCTGTTCGGCTCGAGCGCCGAGGCGGGGTCCCCGATTCACCACGCTCCCCTGGGCACAGAGCTACTTCGGCCACTCCTGCTCCAGCACCCCGTAGATGAACGAGTCGCACCACTCGCCCTTCACCCACCAGTTCTCCCGCAGCCGCGCCTCGCGCTGCATCCCGACCTTCTCCATCAACTTCGCCGAGCCGAGGTTCCTGGGGTCGCAGTCGCCGTACGCGCGGTGCAGCTTGAGCACCCCGAAGCCGAAGTCGAGCAGCGCTCGCAGCGCCTCGGAGCCGATGCCCTGGCCCCAGCGATCGCGCCGCAGGTTGAACCACACCTGCGCCTCCCGGTGCTCCGGCCGCTCGATGCGCAGCCCCACCCGCCCGAGGAAACGATCGTCGGACGGCTCGGTGATGGCGAGATCGAAGGTGCGGCGCGGGTCCTCCGCAGCGGCGGCGATCGAGCGGCTCAGGTAGGCCTTCGTGCCCGCTTCATCGAGCACGTCGTTGCTCTGGTAGCGCACCACCAGGGGATCGCTGTCGAGCACCTGCGCGTCGACCCAGTCCTCGAGCCGCAGCTCCCGGAGCACGAGGCGGGGGG
>VFKJ01000995.1 GCA_009885595.1 Myxococcales bacterium
AGAGGGTCGGGGAGAGGAGGCGAACACGGGTGTCCTGCTGATCGGCGGAGCCACTTCCGAAAGCGTTCTTCCCCTCAGCGCTTCACCGACAAGCACCGCACCGGCTGAGCGCTGGCGGTGCGCGACATCTCGTCGCTGATGTGCCCGATGCCCGCCAGCTCGGCGAGCAGCGAGTCGCGCGCTTCCTTGAGCTTGGCGGCGTTGCGGCAGTTCTTGATGTCGTCCCAGAAGCCCCAGGGCGGAATCGCCAGCTGCAGCTCGGCGAGCTCGGCGAGGTTGAGCTGGGTGAGGGGCTTTTGCATCACCACCTCGGACGCGGTCTCGACGCCGATGACCCCGTGGTCGAACCACATCGAGTGGAGATCGAACGCGACCAGCTGATCCTTCGCGAGGAAGTGGTGCACGCGATCGGCCGCCACCGCCACCTGGAGATCGGTCTTCATGTTGAGCCGCCGCGCGAGGTTGCGCGCGAAGATGAGCTCGCACGCGCCATCGCCGTCGAGGATGCGGTTCTGCAGGCTGGCGAACAGCCGCTTGCTCCACGGCCAGCCCTCCTCGCGCGGGCTGCGGAAGTAGTCAGGGCAGCCGGTGGCCGTGATGTAGAAGGCGATCAGGTGCTTGGGCAGCCGCGAGAAATCGGGCTTCTCCCACTTCACGCTCACGCGCGCGCTGGCAGGCCGGCCGATCTGCACGCTCTGCCGCTCTGACTCGATCGACTGCCGCAGGTGAATCTCGACGTCGCTCTCGCTCTCGATCTGGTTCTGCAGGTTGGCCGCCGTGTACATCCAGGTGCCGGGCAGCAGCACGCCCACGGTGATGATGGTGAGCAGCGACAACCAGAGAAACAGCTTCACCACCGTCTTCAGCGCGCGCACTGGAAAGTCCTGAACGATGAGGGTTCGGGTGTTACGAGGACCGTTCCATGTCCGGCTGGAGCCAGGCCACCTTGACCCAGAATGACGTCGTGGGCCCCGGGCTTCACCGGCTGACGCTCGAGGTGCCGCTCGCGGTCTCTTCGGGGTTCCACGCGCCGGGACAGTACCACCGGGTGCGCGTGCCGAGCGGACTCGACGCGAGCTTCGCGATCGCCTCTGCGCCCGGTGCTGCTGCCTTCGAGTACCTGCTGCGGGAGAGCAACGGGGTGGCCGGCGAGCTCGTCGCGCTCGTCGGGGGAGCGCACGTCGAGGTGAGCGTGCCGATGGGCCCGGGCTTTCCCCTGCCGCGCGCCAAAGGGAAGAACCTGCTGCTGATCGGCACCGGCACCGGCTTCGCGCCGCTGCGGTCCGTGCTGCTGGCCATCGCTGCGAATCGGAGCGACTACGGGGAAGTGCACGGCGCCTACGGCGTGCTCACGCCCGCGCACCTCGCCTTCGGTCCCGAGCTGGCCGCGTGGGGGCGCGCGGGGCTTCAGATCATTCCCACCGTCACCACCTCGGGGCCGGGCTGGAGCGGCGCGGTGGGCCAGGTGCAGGATCTCTTGCCGCGGCTGCCGGTCGAGCAGAGCGCGCTCGCGTTTCTGTGCGGACAAAACGAGATGGTGAAGGAAGTGACCGACCTCCTCGGTCAGCGGGGGCTCCCGCCCGATCGGGTGTTCGTGAACTTCTGAAGTGGGAGCGTTCCCCCTTCCCCTCGGAGATCGGGGTCCCTACATTGCCTGCGCTCTCCATGGCAGCCGTCACCAGCTACTCGCGCTTCAAGTCTCCGGTCGGCGTCTGGCTGCTCGTCAGCGACGGGCAGTCGCTCACGGGCGCCTTCCCTGAGTCGCATCGCGCGGTGCCCGACGTGACCGACGCCTGGCACCGGGACGATGCGTACTTCGCGGGGGTGCGCGATCAGCTGGCGGCGTACTTCGCCGGCAGGCTGGTGGAGTTCAGCGTGCCCCTGGCCCCCCAGGGCACGGCCTTCCAGCGCCGGGTGTGGAACGCCCTGAGGGAGATCCCGCTGGGGGCGACCACCAACTACGGCGCCCTGGCGGCGCACCTCGGGGCCCCCACGGCCTCGCGCGCCGTGGGCTCGGCGAACGCGAAGAACCCCATCTCGTTGATCGTGCCCTGCCATCGGGTGGTGGGCGCCACCGGCCTGCTCACCGGTTACGCGGGCGGGCTCGCGCTCAAGCAGTGGTTGCTGGAGCACGAAGCGACCACCGCGCGGCGGTCGGCTGGCGGGGTGACGCCGATCGGGCTCGCCTCCGTCGCCCCCCGCGCGGTCCAGCTCAAGCTCGGCTGAGCGTCTCGCAGGTCGAGAGCGGCGGAAAAGGGGACAGGCTGCTTTTCGGAGTCGAACTGCCCCCCTCCCCCTCGCGACGACTCGGAAAAGCAGCCTGTCCCCTTTTCCGTCAACGCGCGATGACGCTCGCCTCGCCGTAGACGACTTCGTAGACGACCGCCGAAGGATCGCTCTGGTGGTTGTTGAGCGGGTTCTGCGGAGTCCACGCGGCGACCACCAACCGCGACCCGTCACGGGAGAAGCGC
>VFKJ01000365.1 GCA_009885595.1 Myxococcales bacterium
GTACGTCACGTCGACCGGCCGCGTCTCCACCCCGACCGCGACGTTCTGCAGCTGCCCGCGCACCACGTCAGAGAGCGTGCCGCCCTCGTGATCGGCGGAGACCACCACGTAGCCGTGCGAGGCGAGCAGCACCGTGTAGTACGTCGACTGCCAGCGAATCGCGGCCTGCCCGTGGCTGAAGATGATCAGCGGGAACTTGCCGTGCAGCCGCGCGGGCTCGGCGTCACGCACCGCCGCGGTCTTCAGCAAAGGAATGGTGCCCACGCCGATCGACGCCTGCTGCTCGGGGGTGAAGACGTTGAAGATGTCGTAGTCGACCGTCGGCTGGCCGCGCGTCGCCTGCACCGCGGGGTACCAGATCTCCGTCACCAGCTGGCGCGGCGTGCCGTCGGGCTTGCGGCGACCGGTGTCCTCGATGACGACCGTGCGCACGCCCACGGGGTACGGGCCGAGCTGCGCGGGGTTGGGCGCGTCGGTGGCAGAGGCTTCGGGGAAAGGCAGCTCGTCGACCGGCGCGGGCGCGGGCGGCGTGCAGGCGCTCGCGAGCACCAGGGTGGTCAAGACCATGCGGAACATGGGCACGCCCTTTAGCAACGATCTTCAGGGCAGGTCGATCAGCCCAAACCCCTGCGCACAGTCGACCCGCGCCTGGTTGAGGATCGGCGTCGCGTTCGGGTCGAAGGCGAACCGCCGCAGCGGGAGCTCGACGCTGCTGCCGCGCGCGAGCGTGCCGACGACCATCACCTTCTGCCCCGGGAGCGTCATCCGGCATTGCGTCCAGGTGCTGCGGTCGGAGTTGGCGATGATCCACGCTTTGGCGCTGAACCGGCCCCTCACCTTCAAGGTGGGCACCTCGACCGCAGGGGCGGGGTCAGGGGCTGCGGAGCCGGCGTCGATCTCGGGGGCGTCCGGCACGACCACGAGCGCCGGCGCCGGCGCACCCGCGTCGACCACGGGCGCGGGCGGCGGGGTGAGGACCACGGGCTGCTGCGGTGCCGGGCGTAACGCGTAGAGCAGCGCGGCGATGAGGCCGATCAGCGCGATGATGCCGACCACCAGGCCGACCGGGCTGCGACGGGGAGCGGCCACCGCGAGCTCGTGGGCGGTCAGCGGAGGCTCGGCGCGCGCAGGCACCGCCGCCACGTCGAGCCTGACGCTGGGGCGGTCGATGGGGGTCGACCCGGGCATCGAAGGCGCAGGGAGGACGGCAGGCCGCCCGGGAGAGGTGGCGTTCGGCTCGACCGCGGGGCGATCCGTCGCGGTCGGCACGGGCGGCGGGAACGAGCCTCGCCGTTCATCCCGAGCGGAGTCGAGGGACGCTGGGGACTGGCCCGTCGGTGACGCGAGGGAGCTTGGGGAGCTGTTCGCCAGCGTCGACTCCGCGGTGGGCACCTGCGTGGAGGCGCTCGGCCCACGATGCTCCGCCGTCGCGGCGCTGGGGGAGCCGGGCGTGCGCACCACCGTCTCGGCGAACATTTCCGACCGGGGACGATCTGGGTCGGGCGGCGGGCTGCGCTGCGTGGAGACCCGCGTGAGCAACTGGTGCTGAGTGGTGAAGTCGCTCGCACAGCGCAAGCGCACGTAGTCACCCAGCTGGGGCTTGGTGGGCGGCGTGCCCAGCTTGAGCAGCTCGCCCATCAACGTCTGCGCGAACTCGTCGGTGGTGGCAAACCGATCGGCGGGCAGCGGCGAGAGCGCCTTGAGCACCACCGCCTCGAGCGAAGGGGGCACGTCGGGGCGCAGCGGCGTGAGGGGCCGGGCCGCGGGCGGGTGGGCCATCGCGACCACCATCTCGGTGAGCGTGCCGCGCTTGACCCAGGTGAGGTTCGAGAGCAGCTCCCAGCCGACGATCGCGAGCGCGAATTGATCGGCGCGGTGATCGAGCGGCTCGCCGCGCGCCTGCTCAGGCGCCATGTAGCCGAGCTTCCCCATCACCGAGGCCTGGGCGGTGTGGCGCGAGCGGGCCTCCGACTTGGCGATGCCGAAGTCGATGACCTTCACCTCGCCCTCGTACGACACCATGATGTTGTGGGGGCTGATGTCACGGTGGACGATGTTGAGGGGCGAGCCGTCGAGCGCGGCCTTGCGGTGCGCCGCCCCCAGCCCCTCCGCCGCCTGAACGATCAACGCCACCACCAGCTGCAGCGGCATGTATTCCTGCGCGGCGCGCACCTGCTCGTGCAGCCGCGAGAGATCGACGCCTGCCACGTACTCGAGCGCGAGGAAGAGCTGGCCGTCGGCCTCGTTCATGTCGAGGACCTGGGCGATGTTTCCGTGCGCGAGCTGCGTCAACACCCGGCCCTCGTGGAGGAAGCGGGAGACGAACTCCGCGTCCTTGGCGATGGAAGGCAGCACCGTCTTCACGATGCACAACTTCTCGAAGCCCGCCGCGCCGGACAGCCGCGCCAGCCACACCGTGCCCATGCCACCCTCGCCCAACTGCTCGAGCAGCTCATACCGTCCCAGGTGCCGTCCGACCGTCATGCGGGCCTCCGCTGCGTGCGCCTGGTCATCAGGTACGCCGCGAGGCCCACCAGCCCCACCAGGCCGACCCAGGCCAGCAGCGTGGGGCTGCGCTTGAAGCCCTCGAAGAACATCCACACCGCGGAGAGCACGTAGACGCCGGCGCACGCCAGGCTGACGAACGAAGGATCCTTCCCGCGCGCTTTGGCCACGAAGAGGCCGGAGACGGTGAGCGCCGCGAAGAGCACCAGGATCGCGCCCACGTTCGCCAGCACGGA
>VFKJ01001241.1 GCA_009885595.1 Myxococcales bacterium
CGCCTCCGTCGGTTCTGACCCCGCCCCCATCATTGGGGCCCGCGTCCTGCGGAATTCCGGAGTCCCCTGGGGTCGGTAGGGACTCTGGGCAGCCCAGCACCCCACCAACCGTGACGATCAGACCGATGGAACGGCAGATGCTGAATAGGCGGGCGGAGGTCATGACTGAACGCCTAGCAAAAAGGGTGACTGGCCGATGGAGCGAGGCCGCGACGCACCACTCAGAGGAACACATGTACGCACCATTGACATCGATCCAGAGAATACAGGTGGATGTCGCACGCGCTGCACGCGGCCCCATCCGTGCATTCTACTCAGGTCACAACTCAATGGCAGTGACGCGGACAGTCAAAATGCAAAGGCTCGTTTCATCAGGGTTGCCAAGTAACGCAACGCGTCGTATCAGTACCGCAGTAGTTCGCCTATTTCAGTGAAGTCGAAACAATTACGTCGTCGAGCCGAGAAACCTACATGAACGCACTTTTCGGGAGGATCGCTGCAGGAGCTGTCGCTCGCACGAGTCTTCTCCTTGATCTGCTGGCGCTTCTCCTGGCCACCATCGGTGCCACCCTTCTTTCGGGGCACGAGATCACCAGCGCCATCTCCTCCTTCGGGCTGGCCGCGATCGGCACCTGGCTCATCACCGCGATGGCCCTGCGCCACTACGATCCCTGGGCGTCGGACCGCATGCCGTTCGACGACGGCGCGATGACCTCGATCCTGGTGCTGGCGGTCACCACCGTGCTGGCGGTGATGGGGCTGGTGCTGCCGGGCGCGGGCCTGCCCAACGTCGGCATCTTCCTGCTCGTCTCCTGGCCGATGGCGCTGGTGCTGCGCGCCACCGTGTTCCGCACCTTCTCTCCCCGCTCGGGCCCCATCGATGAAGTGCTGGTGGTCGGCACCGGCCCGCTCGCCCGCGCCACCCTCGACGATCTGCGCAAGAAGGGCCGTCACGACGTGCTCGGCCTGGTGCGCTTCTCCGATGAGGCGCCGGCCAAGGTGCTCAAGGCCCGCGTGCTGGGCTCGGCTTCGGAGTTCGAGTCGGTGCTCCGCTCGGTGCCGGTCGCCGAGGTCTACTTCGCTTCCACCCACTCGGCGCACGCCGCTGAGATCCAGGCGGGGGTGAAGGTGTGCGAGCGCTTCGGGGTTCCCTTCGCGATGCCGGCGGTCACCTTCCGCCTCGAGCGGGCGCGCCCGCTGGCCAGCCACGCCGTGGGCGACGGCTACATCCACTACCAGTCGGTGCAGTCCAAGCCGATCGGCATGGCCTTCAAGCGGCTCTTCGACATCGTCTCCTCGGGCGTGGCGCTGTGGGTGCTCGCGCCGCTGCTCCTGGTGGTGGCGGTGGTGGTCAAGCTCACCTCGCGGGGCCCGCTGCTCTTCCGCCAGCAGCGCACCGGCCTGCACGGCCGCCCCTTCCAGATGCTCAAGTTCCGCACCATGGTGGAGAACGCCGAGGCGCTGAAGGCGCAGCTGGCGCAGCAGAACGAGGTCGACGGCCCGGTCTTCAAGATGAAGAAGGACCCGCGGATCACCGGCATCGGCCGCATCTTGCGCAAGTTCTCCATCGACGAGCTCCCTCAGCTCATCAACGTGCTGCGCGGTGACATGAGCGTGGTCGGGCCCCGCCCGCCGCTGCCCAGCGAGGTGGCGAAGTACGAGCCCTGGCAGCGCCGCCGCCTCTCCGTGCGCCCCGGCCTGACGTGCATCTGGCAGGTCTCCGGCCGCAACGAGATCAGCTTCGAGCAGTGGATGTACATGGACCTTCAGTACATCGACACCTGGAGCTTCTCGAAGGACATCGGGCTCATCCTCAAGACGTTCCCGGTGGTGCTCACGGGCCGCGGCGCCAGCTGACCACGTCACCTTTCGACCCCCGA
>VFKJ01001106.1 GCA_009885595.1 Myxococcales bacterium
ACCAGGCCGCTCGACTTCGCCTCGATGCCGCCCACGCCGCGCGCCCGCACGCTCAACGGGTTCTTCCCTTCCTTGAGCGAGACCGGCACCTCGAAGCGGCCGGCGTCGTCGACGGTGACGATGCGGCCCTGCACCTCGACCATGGCGCCCGGCGGCACCTCGCCCCTGAGCACCAGCCTGGGGGTGTTGATGGTCTTCTTCGTCGGCAGCGAAACCTTCAGCAGCAACGACGAGGGAATGGTGACGGGGGTGCTGGGCGCCTGGCCGGGCTTGACGATCGACTGCTGCCCCGCGCGGACGATCACCACCCGGCCCGCTCCAAAGAACGAGACCTCTCCGCTCTCGGTGCCCACCGCCACCGTGCCCTTGCCGTTGCTGGCGATGGAGAACACGCCGCCGTCGGTGCTGGCCGAGGCGTCGCTGCCCGTCGCGCGCACCTCGAAGGTGTGCCGGCCCTGCCCCTTCACGGTGGCCTTCGCCATGCCGCTCTCGAGGAGCAGCCGGGTGATGCTCTCCTTCAGATCGCCGATGCCGACCTCGGTGCCCGGCTCCATCTTCACTTCCCACGTCTCGCCCCCCACGAGCACGGCGTAGCTGCCGTCGGTGGTGCGCACGCCGTCGCTGGGCAACAGGGCGTCACCGGGCCTGGCGTCCTGCCAGCCGCCGTCGAGGCCGCGGCGAATCTGCACGGAGCCCGTCAGCTCGCCCAGCCGAATCTCCACGGGCCTGGGACCCGCATCGATTACCGCCGCGACGGGCACCAGCGGCGCTCGAGGCGGATCGGTGAGGAACAACCACCAGGCGAGGGGCACCATCGCCGCGATGGCGATCAGAATCAGGGCGAAGCGGGTGCGGGCGGACATCGGCTCTCTCACCTCTTACCACTGCGCTTTAGCCCGTGATGCCCTTGCCCTGCCCGCCCACGTCGATCGCGCCCAGGCTCGACTGACGGCTGCTGGTCCCCACGCCCTTGAGAGAGATCACGAAGCGCGCGCCCTGGCCCGGTTCGCTGAAGACCTCGAGCCGGCCCTGGTGTTCCTGCACCACCCGGTACGCGACCGCCAGGCCCAGGCCGATGTTGGTCCACACGTCCTTGGTGGTGAAGAACGGCTCGAAGATGCGGGTGAGGTTCTCCGGCGCGATGCCCTTGCCGGTGTCGGTGATGGACAGCGAGGCGCCCTCGTCCGTCCCCTGCACCTCAATCGAGAGGTGCTTGGTGGGGCTGGCGATCATCGCCGTGCGCGCGTTGGCGCACAGCTGCGCCAGCACCTGCTCGAGCTGCTCGCTGTCGCCGTCGATCATCACGGGGCTCGCAGGCAGGGCCACGTCGAGGGTCACCCCCGGCGAGCGCTCCTTCTCGAGCGAGAGGGTCTTCTTCACCAGCGAGCACAGATCCATCGGCGCGAGCGCGACCTCGCCACGCTTCTGGGAGAAGCGCAGCAGCTGCAGGGTGATCTCCCGGCACCGCTGCGCGCTCTCTTCGATCTGCTTGAGCAGCGCGAAGTTGTCGTCGGTGTCCTTCACGTCCATCAGCATCAGCTGCGCGTTGCCCAGAATGCCCACCAGCGGGTTGTTGATCTCGTGCGCCACCCCGGCCCCCAGCTGGCCGATGGCCGCGAGCTTCTGCGCCTCGAGCAGGTGAGCCTGGGCGGCGCGCAGCTCGGCGGTGGCCTCGTCGACCTTGAGCTCGAGCTCCGCGTTCCACTGCTGGAGCCGCGCGCGGGAGCTCTCCAGCTCGGCGCCCATGGCGTTGAAGGTCTTGCCCAGCGCGGTCAGCTCGTCACCGCCGGTCAGCTCGGCGCGCCTGGAGAGATCGCCCCTGGCGAAGGCGTCGGCCAGGGTGCCGAGCTGCTCGAGCCGCGAGGCGAGCCAGCGGGTGAAGAAGAGCGAGACGATCACCAGCAGCAGCACCGTGCCGCCCATGCCACCCAGCACGCTGCGCCGCAGGCTGGTGATCGGCTGGCGCGCGGCCTCGAGCGGGATCGAGGTGACCGCGGTCAGCCCCAGCTTGCCGGGCACCTTCGCCAGCGAGAGCTGCTCGGTGGAAGAGGTCGCCAGCTCGAGCCCCGCGCGCACCGCCGCCATGCGCTCGGGCTCGAGGGAGGACACCTTCTGGTGCCACTGGCTGCTGGCCACCACCCGGCCGTCGGCGTCGACGATCTCCAGGGTGGTGACCGGCGGGGCGTGCTCGACCAGCCAGCGATCGAGGACCGTCAGGGTGAGCGCGAGCACCACCATCGGCGCGTCCGCTCCCCGCGGGCCGACCTGGATCGCCGCGGGCATCCACGGGCCTCCGCCGCTGTCCTGCGCGGGGCCCAGCGCCATCTGCCCCGGCTCGCCGAAGGTGGCGAGGGTGACCAGCGGCAGCAGCTTCGCCAGCTCGTCACGGCTCAGCGTCATCGAGGGGCGGCCTTCGAGACCTTCCACCATCGGGGTCAGCTGGGGGCGCGAGGGGTCGACCAGCGTGCCAGCCACCACCACGGAGGCCTGGCTGGCGAGCAGGCGCAGGCCGCCGGCAGCTTCGTCGGCGGTGACGTTGGGCCAGTCGATCAGCAGCGCGGACTGCGCCAGCGACTCGAGGGAGACGGCCAGCTGGGTGCCGGTGGCTTCGGCCGCGGCGGCGGCGAGCGCGCGTTGTTCACGTTCCAGGCGCGAGGCGAGCTCGCGCTCGGCTTCACGCAAGAGCCAGAAGCCCGCGAACGCCAGCGGGATCACCGCGGCCGCGAGCACGAACAGGAGCAGCTTCTGGGACAGCCGCAGCATCGGACCGGAAGATACCTTGGTTCCCTCTCCTCCTGCGGAGGAGAGGGTCAGGGAGAGGAGGCGAGCACGGGTTCACCTGAAGAACGGCGGAGCGTCTCGGAGAAGCGGTTCGACCCCTCTCCCCGACCCTCTCCCCTGAAGGGGAGAGGGAGATCAAGCGATGTCCCGCTCGGCCTCCGGCTGGTCGCTGCGCAACACCACGCTGCCGGTGACCGCCTTCGCGCGCTTCTTCAACTCCGCCGCCTGCCGCGCCAGCTCGGGATGATCGACCTTCCCGTCCGTCATCACCGCGGCGATCGACACGCTCATCACCGGGAAGCGGCGCCGCTGCCCATACCTGTCTTCCGCCTCGATGTACCCGCGCTCGCGATCCCCCCGCTCGTAATAGAGCGGAATGATCCGATCGAACGACTCGATCACCCGCCGGCAGATCGAATCCACCTGCTCGGGCCGCACGATGAACACGAAGTCATCACCGGCGACGTGCCCGACGAACTCCGAGCCATCGCCCAGCTGCGAGACCACCTCGCGCAGCAGGTCGGCCGTCTGCTTCACCACGCCATCGGCCTTGGCGAAGCCGTAGAAGTCGTTGAACGCCTTCAGGTTGTCGAGGTCGAGGTAACAGAACGCGAAGGCCGACTGCTCGCGCAGCCTGCGCTGCACTTCCCGCTCGATGGCAGCAGAGCCCGGCAGCTGCGTGGTCGGGCTCGCGCCGGTGTCGGCGTTGCGGCGCCGCAGCACCGATTCCACCCGCGCGCCCAGCTCGAGGGCGTCAAAGGGCTTGGTCAGGTAGTCATCGCCGCCCAGCTTGAGCGCGCGCACCTTCGCCGAGGTGTCCGAGCGCGCCGAGATGAAGATCACCGACATCGGCCCGCCGGCGCGATCGGCCTTGAGCGTCTCGAAGAAGCGAAACCCGTCACCATCGGGCAGCGCCACGTCGAGCAACAACAGCTCAGGCCGCTTGCGGGCGATGGCCGCGGTCGCCTCTGCCACCGTCTCCGCGCGATCGACGTCGAAGCCCTGGTTCGAGAGGACCTCGGCGCAGATCGCGGTGATCTGGGGGTCGTCGTCCACCACCAGCACCCGCCCGCGGCTGCCCTGGCGCTCCTTGAGCAGCGCCTCGACGCTGGACAGGAAGCTCGCGGTGGTGAGCGGCTTGAGCAGGAACGCGCTCGCCCCCGCGCGCAGCGCCTCCTCGCGAACGTCGACGCCCGAGACCATCAACACCCGGGCGGCCTTGGTCTCGGGATCGTGCCGGAGGATCTCCAGGAGCCCCAGCCCCTCCACGTCGGGCAGCCGCTGATCGAGGGTGATCACGTCGGGCCGCACCCGCCGCGCCACCGCGAGCGCGTCGTGGCCCCGCTCGGCGACGATCACCCTGAAGCCCGCGCTGAGCAGCCGCGCCTTGAGCAGCCAGGCGATCTGGGTGTCGTCCTCCACCACCAGCACCGTCCCGCGTGCCGCCTTGAGCGGCTCCTCGGGCACCGCCTGCTCTGGCGGCTCTTCCGGGAACACCGCCACGAAGCGGGCCCCGTCGCTGGCCGTCTCTGCCCAGATGCGCCCCCCGTGGCCCTCGACGATGGTGCGGCAGATCGACAGGCCCAGGCCCGTGCCCGGCAGCGAGCGCGTCTTCGCCGAGCGGGCTTGCTCGAAGCGATCGAAGATCCGCTCGAGGTCCGCCTCGGCGATCGTCTCACCCGAGTTCCACACCGAGAGCACCGCGCTCCCCGGCAGCTCAGCCGAGTGGCCCACCGTGACCTTCACCGTCCCGCCCTGCGGGGTGAACTTCACCGCGTTGGTGAGCAGGTTGTTGATCACCTGGTTTAACCGATTCGGATCCGCCAGCAGCTTCACGTCGGGCGCGCTGACCTCGAGGCTCACCTCGACCTTCCGCTCGCTGAACGACGGCCCGTAACGCTCGACCGCGACCTTCACCAGCTCGTCCAGGCGCATGAGCTGAAAGTCCATGCGCAGGCCGCCCTGCTCGAACTTCGCCAGGTCGAGCAGGTCGTCCACCAGCGCGTTGAGCCGCTCGGTCGACTCGCGCGCCATTCCGAGGAACCGCTTCTGCTTCTCGGTGATGTCGCCGGCCAGCCGGTTGAGCACCAGGTCGAGCGCGCCCGCGATCGAGGTCAGCGGCGTGCGCAGCTCGTGACTGATGATGCCGACGAACTCGTCTTTTCGCTGGGCGAGCAGCTTCTGCTCGCTCACGTCGCGCAGCACCAGCACCAGCCCCTTGAGCTCGCGCGCCTTGCCGGCCACCGGGGTCACCACCAGCTCGAGATCGCGCTCACCCAGCCGCAGCTCCTCGCGCATCGTCTTGGTGCCGCCGTATTCCCACCCGCGCACCAGCTCGAAGGGCGACAGCCCCAACGTGGCCGTGAGCCTGCCGAAGTCGGGCCGGGGATCTTCCGCCGGCACGCCCAGGAATTCGCGGGCCGCGCGGTTGGCCACCACCACGCTCCCCTTGGCGTCGGTGAGGATGACGCCGTCGCCCATCGCCTCGACCATCTGCTCGATGCGAAGCCTTGCCTCTCGCTCGGCCGCGCGCACGTGGGTGATGGCGTCGGTGGTCTGGTTGACCAGCAGGTCGAGCAACTCACCGTCGTCGGTGCTGTACGAGTCGGGCCGGGTGGAGAAGAGCGCCAGCGTGCCCACGGTCTGCTTCTCGGCCACCAGCGGCACGGAGATCGCGCAGGCGAAGGTGGAGAGCCCATCCGCCACGCCCGCGACCTCGCCGCTCACGTTCGTGCTCACCCGCTCTTCCGGCAGCGCCACCCCGGCGGCCTTCCGGTGCGAGGAGAGCACCGAGTCCTTCACGTGCAAGAGCGAGCTCTCGGACAGCGGCGTGGTGCAGCGAATGCGAAGCGCCGCGGTCTCACCGTCGCTCGACTCGATCAGCACCGCGCTGGCGTCGTGCGGCAGCACCCGGCCGATGGTGGCCAGCAGCCGATCGACGATGGCGTCGAGCGAGGGCGCGTCCTTCGCGCTCTGCCGGCTCACCTCGTACATCACGTTGAGCGCCTCGACGCGCTTGTGCAGCGACTCCAGCAGGCGCTCCTTTTCCTTGCGCAGCTGGGCGACGGACAGCGCGTTGCGCACCGTCATCGTCAGATCGTTGATGTCCCAGGGCTTGGTGACGTACCGGAACACCTGACCCTCGTTGATCGCGGAGATCAGATCGTTGGGGTTGGTGTACGCGGTGAGGAGGATGGTGGTGACGCCGATGCCTTCCCGGCGCGCTTCCCGCACCAGCTCGATGCCGGTCATCTCGGGCATCTTCTGATCGGTGATCAGCAGGTCGATGGGGCGCGAACGCAACACGCCCAGCGCCTCGGCCCCGGACGTCGCGGTCAGCACCGTCGCCAACCGCTCGAACATGCGGCGCAGCACGTCGAGCACGTTCTGCTCGTCGTCGACACACAGGATGGTGGGCTTCGCACTCACGGGGGCGCTCGCAGTGTAGGCCCCTCTGGCCCCACGGCGAAAAACCTACACCGGCTCACTTCTGGGGCTTGCCCGAGGCGTCGATCTTCTCTCCGTTGCTGATCGACATGCGCACCAGCTCGCGGAGCACCCGGTTGCGCTTGATGTTGCCCAGGATCTCCTTGAGATCTTCGTAGACGGTGGGGTCGTTGATCACCGCGCCCAGGGTGCCTTCTCCCGCGTTGACCCGGGTGGTGATCTTCTTCACGTCAGCCACCGCAGAGGCGAGATCGCCCAACAGCGACTTCGCGTCGCCGTACACCAGTTGGTACACCGCCCCGTCCTTGGTGGTCTTGGCGTCGTGAATGAGCTTCGCCAGCTCGTCCGCCGCCTCGCCGAGGTCGGTCACCGCGGTGGCCACCTTCTTGTCGTAGATGAGCGCGTGCAGCGAGCCCTCGCCCGTCTTGATGTCGGCCAGCAGCCCGTCGACCTTCGCCACCGCGCCGTCGAGCCGCACCGCCACCTGGGAAGCGTTGGCGAGCAACTCCTTGAGCTCGTCGCTGGTCTTCTTGTCGTAGATGAGGGTGTGGGCCACCCCCTTCCCTTCCTCGATCTCCATCGCGATGTTGCGGGCGGAGCGGACGAACTGGGTGACGTCGTTCTGGATCGACGGGGTGGTGTACGACTGCACGCCCGAGCGCAGATCGCGGGTGATGGCCACCGCGTTGTCGATCACCTCGCCGGTGGCCTTGAGCAGCGAGCTGATGTCGCCCGAGGTCCCGGTGGGCAGCTCGCCGCGGTTGGGCACCACGTCCTTCTCGGGTGAGCCTAAGGAGACGTCGATGGCCTTGTCCCCCAGCACGCCGCGGCCGGTGATGCGCGCCACCGAGTCGGAGCGGATGCGCTCCTGGAAGCGGTTGCTGATCTCCATCGTCACGATGATGCGCTTGTCGCCTAAGTCGGGCGCGAAGCTGATCTTCGCCACCTTGCCCACGTTGAGCCCGCCCAGGCGCACCGGGGAATCGAGCGCCAGGCCGTCGACGTTCTCGAAGGCGCCCGTGTAGGTGTTCGCCTCTTCGAAGAGCCGGCGCTCCTTCCCGATCACGAAGATCACGAGGCCCGCCAGCGCCAGCCCGAGCGCGATGAACAACCCGGCGCGGATGATCACCCGCCGCTCGCGATCTGCCGGGTTCGTGGGTGCCTGCTGCGCCATGGTTCAGCTCTTCCTCGCGTCGAAGAACGCGCGCACGTCGGGGTTCGTCGAGGCCTGCATCTCTTCTACCGTACCGGAGGCGACGATCTTCCGCCTCGCCAGCATCGCCATGCGATCGCTCACCCGGAACGCGCTGTCCATGTCGTGGGTGACGACGATGGAAGTACAGCCCAGCTGGGCCTTCATCGAGATGATCAGCTCGTCGATCACCCGGGTGCTGATGGGGTCGAGGCCCGTGGTGGGCTCGTCGTAGAGGATCACCTCGGGCTCGATGGCGATGGCGCGCGCCAGCCCCACCCGCTTGCGCATGCCGCCGGAGAGATCGGACGGCCGCATCTGCTCGATGCCGGGCAGGTTCACCATCTTGAGGTTCTTCGCCACCCGGGCGGCGATCTCGTCCTCGCCGAGGTCCTTCAAGTGCTCCCGCAGCGGGTAGGCGATGTTCTCCGCCACGGTGAGCGAGTCGAAGAGCGCCGCGCCCTGGAACACCATCGCCACCCGCTTGCGCACCTGGCGGATCTGCTTCTCGCCGTAGGTGGTGACGTCGCCGCCCTCGAACCAGACGTTGCCGCGGTCGGGGTAGAGCAGCCCGATGAGGCACTTGAGCATCACGCTCTTGCCGCTGCCGGAGCCGCCGATGATGGTGAGCGTCTCCCCGCGGCGCACCTCGAGGTCGAGCCCCTCGAAGACGCGCTTGGGGCCAAAGGCCTTCCAGACGTCGTGCCAGCGGATCAGCTCTTCACCTGCGCCGATCTCGTTCACAGGGCGAGGAACAGCTTGGTGAGGAAGAAGTCGGACAGCAGCACGCCGACCGAGGTGATGGCGACGGTCTCGGTGGTGGCCCGGCCCACGCCCTCGGTGCCGCCGCTCACCTCGAAGCCCTTGTAACAACCGACCACCGCGATGATGACGCCGAACACCGCGCTCTTGGCGATGCCCGAGGTGAAGTCGACGATGTCCGCGGTCTCCACCGCCGAGCGGAAGTACTGCTCCATGGGGATGTCGTACTGGGTGGCGGCCACCACGCTGCCGGCGACCATGCCGAAGACGTCCGACAGGGCGGTGAGCGCGGGGATCACCAGGAAGCACGCGATCAGGCGCGGGGTGACGAGCTTCTTGATGGGGTCCGCCCCCAGGGCCGAGATGGCGTCGATCTGCTCGGTCACCTTCATCGAGCCCAACTCGGCGGTGATGCCAGAGCCGATGCGGGCGCCCACGGTGAGCGCGGTGAGCACCGGCCCCAGCTCGCGGAAGAGCGTGAGCACCACCACCTTGCCCACCGTGTGCTGAATGCCGAAGCGCGCCATGAAGAAGGCGAACTGCAGGGTCATCACCAGCCCGGCGAACACGGCGGTGAGGGTGGCCAGCGAGAGCGAGCGCGTGCCGAGCATCTCGATCTGGTAGCCGACGGTGCCCAGGGCGAAGGGCCGGGTGAAGGCCCGCCGGGCGGCGCGCACGAACATCACGATCATGCCGCCGAAGACCCCGAAGGCGTCCTGCACGCGGGCGGAGAAGGGAATGATCGCCGCCAGCTCCTGCTGGACCATGTCGGTGAGGTCCGTCGGCTCCTGCTCGGGCGTGGCGTCGCTCACGGCGTGCGCTCCTGCCTGAAGCCTTCGATCAGCGCGTCGAACTCGGCCTGGTGCGCGGCCTCGAGGCCGGTGGGGCTGACGTAGGTGAAGTCGTGCACGCAGCCGTTCTTCTTGAGCACCACCAGGTCGAGCGAGGTGGCCACGCCGTCGAGCCGCGCCTTCACCTGCGAGCGCATCGCCTCGCGGCCGTCGAGCTCGAACTTCTTCTTGCTGACCCACTCGCGGTCCGTGAAGCCGATCACGAGGTGGTTGGTGAGCACCTCGAGCTGCGGATCTTCGTGGCCCGAGCAGGTGGCGTTGACCGCGATGACGTGCCCCTGCGCCGAGAGCCAGGCGAGATCGTTGTCTTCGAAGGCGATGCGCCGCCAGCCGCCAGCGGGCTCCACCACGCGGTAGGCCAGGCCATCGCGGGTGTACATGCCGCCCACCAGTCCGCCGCGGCAGTTGAAGGCGAGCACCGCCAGGAAAACGAGAATGACGCCGCGCAGCATGAGGGGCTCAGTGTGCCTCAGGATGGGGGTGCGTTGAAAAAATTGACTCTGTACGGCCGTTCAGGAACCATACTGAACAGAGATCCAGCAACGCCAGGGAGCCGCCCATGGAAGACATCACCGATCGCCAGAAGGAAATCCTCTCGTTCATTCAGCGAACCACTGAAGAGCGCGGCTTTCCACCCACCATCCGGGAGATCGGCGAAGAGATGGACATCCGGTCAACCAACGGGGTGAACGATCACTTGAAGGCGCTGGAGCGCAAGGGCTTCCTCACCCGGGGCGAGCAGCAGAGCCGGTCGCTGGTGCCCACCAAGCGCGCGCGGATGATCCTGGGGCTGGGCTCACGGAAGGCCGACCCCTCGATGATCGACGTGCCGCTGCTGGGCCGCGTCGCCGCCGGGGCGCCGATCCTCGCGCAGGAGAACGTCGAAGACACCGTGCGCATCGACAGCTTC
>VFKJ01000075.1 GCA_009885595.1 Myxococcales bacterium
CTCCCGACGTGGCGGGGCCGTACGCGGTGCGGCAGGGAAGTCGTTCGCTCTCGGTCTCCGGCGGCCGCACGGTCGCGTTGACGACCTTCGTCCCGATCGGCGCGCCCCGGGGTCCGGTGGTGATCCTCCACCCCGGCTTCCAGCTCGGCGGCGACCTCTACACCTCCTATGCGGATCACCTCGCCAGCCGCGGCATGGTGACGGTCATCGCTGATCCGCCCGACGCGCTCGTGGGCGGGCCCACCCAGGCCGACCTGGCGAACTACCTGAAGGCCGTCATCTCGTGGGTGGAGCGCGAGGCGACCGACGGCGGCCTGGTCGGCGCCGCGGACCCGTCGTTCCTCGGGCTCGCCGGGCACTCGATGGGTGGAAAGATCTCCCTGCTCGTCGCGACCAGCGACGCCCGGCCGCGCGCGGTGTTCGGCATCGATCCGGTCGACTCCGCGGGTGGGCCGCTCACCAGCCCCGGCCCCGACTACCCCTCGGTCACGCCGGAGCTGATGGCCTCCATCCAGGTCCCGCTGGCGCTCGTGGGCGAGACGACCAACGCGACCTGCACCGGGCTCTTCTGCCAGGCCTGCGCGCCCGCGGCGGAGAACTTCGCGCAGTACGCCAGCAACTCCACCTCGCCGACCGTGTCGCTCGAGGTCGTCGGCGCGAACCACATGTCGTTCCTCGACAACCCGTCGTGCGGCTTCACCTGCTCGGCGTGCGCCCCAGGCACCGACGACCCCACGGCGACCCGGCGCTTCACCCGGCGTTCCATGACGGCCTTCTTCGACCTGGAGCTCCGAGGCGACACGGCCGCGCGTGACTGGCTCGCGGGCGCCGCGCTTCAGCCGCAGATCGCCGATGGCGGCGTGCGCCTGGTGCTCATGAACGGCTTCTGAGCGCTACCGCGTGCCCCAGCGCTCATCGCGCACGGTGACCAGCGCCCACGGCAGGATCCACTGCAGCATCACCACCGAGAACGCCGCGTAGAGCACGCCATACACCCAGCGGAAGCTCCGCTCGAAGCGCAGGTAGTACGCCGCCGAGAACACCGCGCCCAACGAGAGCGCCACCACCGCGCGCCCCACCGCGTCGATGTTGGTGTCGAACAACCGCGGCAACTCCATCAGCGCCACCGCCACCAACACGAACCGCAGGTTCGACACGAAGAAGGTCACGATCGGCAGCAGCCGGTTGTCTTTCCGGTACCGCGTGAACATGAAGCGCGCGAACGAGAAGCCTTCCACGATGTAGCTGCGGTCCCACCGCAGGAACATGCGCGAGAGCTGGTTGTAATTGGTCGGCACCAGCGTGTGGACGATCGCCGTGCGCTGGTAGACCGTGTCGAAGCCCTGCCGCAGCACGATGTTCGTCAGCGCCTGATCTTCGCCGTGGTTCACCGGCCGCCCCAGGAAGCGCTGGTTCTCCCACTCGTCCATGAACGGCAGGATGATGTCCTTGCGGAATGACGAGAGCGCGCCCGGGCAACACGCCACCGCCCGGTACACCGACTGCGCCGCGCGCCCGTAGTCGAAGGCGAGCGCGAACTGCACCTCGAGCATGCGGCTGATCGCGGTGTCCCGGTTGAGCACCGACACCCGCCCCGCCACGCCGCCCACCTTCGGGTCCGCCAGGAAGGGCGCCACCATCTCGTGAATGGTGTTCGGGTTGATCTCGCTGTCGCTGTCGATGGTGATGACGATCGAGCCCGTCGCCGCGCGGAAGCCCGCCACCAGCGCCGAGCGCTTGCCGCGATTTCCGACGAAGCGCACCAGGCGCACCAGGTCGGGGAACTCCCGTCGCAGGTGCTGCATGTGGAAGAAGGTGTCGTCGCGCGAGCCGTCGTCCACGACGATCACCTCGAGCTTGTCCTTGGGGTAGTCGCACGCGGCCACCGAGCGGATCGAGCGGCCCACCATCGGCCCTTCGTTGAACGCGGGGATGACCACCGTCACCTTCGGCCACTCCGCGCCCGGGGGGGCCCGGAAGATGCGGTACCGCATCCACAACACGCTCAGGATCGCGGTGTAGATCGCCTGGATCACCGCGATCGCGCCGAAGGGGTGGGTGGCCATCGCCAGCACCTTCGAGCCGGTGCTCACGCTGGGCTCGTTGGACCAGCCCAGCCAGACGAGCGAGATGATCGCCCCGAAGAGGGGCGCCGCACCTGCGAGCTGACCGCCGAACTTCCGCAGCCGTTTCACTTCTTCCCGTCCTTGAGGATGCGGCGCAGCACCCCGTCAGGCAGCGAGTACGCCTCGGGCGCGGTCATGTCGCCGTGCGCTTCCAGCAGCCGCGACTCGGCCAGCAAGCGCACCATCACGCTCGCCGCTTCCTGCGCGCGCCGCTTCAGCTCAGCGGGGGCGAGGTGGGCGGTGAGGCCGGTGGCGGCGAAGCGCTCCATCACCTGAGTCTCCACCAACCGCTGCAGCGAAGCGACCGGCACCCGGGTGCCGTCCGCAAGCGCGCGCAACATCACGCCCGCGGAGCTGTCGGCCTGGGCGATTTCTGACTCAACCCAAACGCGCAGGGGGGAACCCGCCCCCTCCTCGCGGCGAATGGCCTCGAGCGCGCCTTCGATGCCGATCCGCACCGCGCCCAGCGCGCCCTGCCGCGCGCGATCCGCGTCGTAGAGCTCGAGCACCGAGGTGCCCAGGCGCCGCAGCAGCAAGGGCACCCCGTGCGACGCCTTCACCAGCGCCCCCAGCGCGTCGTCCTCGAAGCGGATTCCCTGGCGCGAGCCCAGGCCCCGCATCATGCCGAAGGCGGCGTCGTCATCGAGCGCGGGCACGCAGATCGACGGGAACGCGCCCATCAGCGACTGCCCCCCCAGCGTGGAGAGCGGCGCCCACAAGAGCGGGTGGAGCGCGGCGCACAGCACCACGCTGGCGGTGCTGCCGGAGTGCGGCGAGGTCGGCTCGGAGAACGCGCTGCGCAGCCGGCCGGTGAGGGTGGCGAGCACCTCGAGCGCGCGGCCCAGCTTCTCCGGGGGCGCGGAGAGCAGCTGCTCGACCTCATCGAGCACCAACATCACCGGCGGGGGAGGCGTGCCGCTCGAAGTGCCACACGCATTGGCCAGCGCGCGCAGCCAGGTGGCGAGCGCGGGCGCGTCGAGGGCACCCCCGGGCATGGGCGGCACGGTGGCCGCGGGGAAGCGCGCGGCGGCGGAGTCGGCGAGGCGGGTGACGAGGGTGCGCAGGATCGCTTCCACCGCCACCGCGGGCGTCTCGCCGTACGACACCTCGTGGTGGAAGCCCGCTAGATCCACGTAGGCCGAGGGCCCGGTGGTGCGGCGCGCGACCTCGAGCGCGAGCGACGACTTGCCGAAGCGGCGCAGGCCCGTCACCACCACCCAGTGCCCGGCGCGCGACTCGGTGAGCAGGCCCGCGACCAGCCGCTCGCGATTCCAGAACTGGCTCGAGCTGCGCACCGGCCCGCGCACCTCGAACGGATTTCCGCGCAGGGTCGTCTCTTCCACCAGATCGAGGAGGTCCTCGTCGCGGGTGGCCCAGGCGAGCCGGGAGAGCGCGAGCGGGAGCACCTGCACGGCGCGCGTTCCACCGCGCGCGGCCCAGTCGAGCGTCGCCCGCACCGCGCCTAAGTCAGGCACCGCGGCATCGGGATGGAGGAGGAACACCACCCTGACGTTTTCCCGCAGGGCCACCGCTGCGGCGTGATTCACGTCGGCCTCGCGCAGCGCGGTGGGCGCGGCACTGAGCACCGCGACGGCGTCAGTCCCCCAGCGCTCCCACGCGGGCGTGCGGGGCAATTCGAGGGTGAGCAGATCGTGCCGCGCCGGGAGCAGGAGCCGCCAGGCGTCGGGCGTCGCCTTGAGTCCCAGCGCTTCCAGGCTCTCCCTCACGGTGCGCATGGGGGTCGCATAGAGCCGCCGCGCCCGCCGCACCCGGCGCAGCCACAGCGCGGTGACGCTGAGGACCAACAGGCCGAAGGTCCCGGCGAGGGTGAGGCGCTTGTGGCGGTTCCAGCTCTGGGCCAGCTCGCCGTTGATCTCGCAGTCGTACCGGTCACCCACCACCTCGGGGCCGGCCTCAGGCTGCTGCCGGTTCTGCTCGAGATCCCGGCACACCTCGCAGCGCGCCTTCGAGAGGCCCAGCGCTTCGCAGGGCGTCTCCTGGTTGAGGACGTGCCGCGCCCAGGCGGTGTAGCGCTCGGCGGCGTCGAAGCGCGCCTTCTCCAGCGGGCGCGTGCCGGTGGGATCGAGCCGCCACGGAGAGGCGCTCACCGGCTCTCCCAGTTCTTTCGCCACCGCGGCCAGCACCAGCAACGAGGTCTCGAAGCGGGCGCCCGCGCCCTTGCGCTCGTCGCAGGCGGTGCGGAGCTTCGTCACCGGGCTCTCGTTCGCGTCGTCGATGCGCACCTGCTCAGCGGGCGACTCGGGAATGTGCAGGGCCTGGCCGCTCCACATCATGATGGCGATGCGTTGGCAGGTCTGCCACTGCGGCGCCGGTTCGACGTGCGCCACCTCGTGCGCCCAGGTCGCGATGGTGGCCAGCATCTCGGGCCTGGCGACCGCGCAGCCTTCGCTCGAGAGCTGCTGCATGGCGCGCACGGCCCGGCCGCAGCGATCGACCCCGTCGCCGTCTCGGACGAACTTGCCGAAGTCATCGACCAGCGGCAGGGCGCGCGCGTCGAGCGCCGAGGGGTGCGGCAGCCGGGTCGCCACCCAGGCGCGGTACGAGGGATCGCCCTGGGTGTCGGCCAGGAAGCAGCGGTGCAGCTTCGCGCGCGCCCCCGCCGAGAGCTCCGCCAGGGTGGTCTGGCCCTTTTCCTTGCGGCTCACCGGGAAGTCCTGGAGCCAGGCGCGCACGGTGTCGGGGCTGAGCGCCTCGCAGGGCGTGGCGTACATCTCGTCGATGCGCCGGCGAATGATCAACGGCCCGGTGTTGTCGAGCAGCTCCACCAGTTGGCGCGCGCGCACGCACTCCGAGGAGTTGGCGCGCGCCTCGCAACCCGCGAGCTGCAGGTAGCTGAGCGTCAGCTTGAGGGCGGCGGAGAGCGGGGTGCCGGCGGGGCCGGCGGGCTCGGGGTGATCTCCGTTGGCCTCGGCCATGAAAGCCTCGGGCAGGGGGCCGTGCGTCTCGAAGAAGGCGTCGATCGCCACCGTGCCCTGCCTCTTCAGGCGGTCCCAGGTGTTGGGCGCGCTCAGCTTGAAGGCCTCGATCAAGATGCGCCGGTTCCACAGGGGGGTGCCGGTGCGCGCGCCCAGCAGCCGCGCGAGGTGGCGCTCGGGCTCGGAGCTGCCCAGACTGCGGGGCAGGTTGTCGGAAGAGCCGCTGCCGTACTCGTCGAGCTGCGCCAGCGCGCGGGAAAGCGAGAACCAGCCGGCGATCAGCGCCCTGAGCTGCGCTTCGGTCTCCTCGGGCACGCAGGCGCCCACGTTGCGCACGCTGCCCTGCAGGAGCGAGGCGGCCTGCACGGCGGCCTCCTGGCAGAGCGCGTCCTTCTGGGTGACGCAGGCCTCGATCTTCCCCGAGGCGACCTCGAGCTTCTCTTCGGTCTGCTCGAGCTCCGTCGCGCAGCGTTCGCGCGCTGAAGACTCGCGCCTTGTGGCGTCGGTGCAGGCCGCCAGGGTGCGCTGAGCGCTCTGCAGCCGCTGCTCGACCTCGACGCAGCTGACACCGGCATCGACCGCAGCGGCGGCAGGGGTCGACAGAAAGAGGAAAACGAGGAGGAACTTCAAGTCGGGCTTGAGGAATGCCCTCCTCCGGGCGCGGTGGGAAGCGTGAAATGACGGGTTCAGGGTATAGGGGGCAGGTGGAGTCCCAGAGTGTTCGCGCCGCCGGAGTTCGCCGGGGCTTTTTTTCCGGGTTGACGGTGGTCGCCTTGCTCTTCGTGGCCGCCTTTCCGGCGCGCCTGGCGGGGGCGTTGCGGGGTTGGGGCTCGCTCTTCGGCAAGCTGGAGAAGTCGCTCGCCGGCACGCTGCTCGATCTCTCGGCGGTGGTGTTGGTGATCACCCCGATGGTGGCGCTGGCGACGCTGCTGGTCCCGGTGCTGCTCAAGCCCGCCCGCGGCCCCAGGTGGCAGCGGCTGGGTGCGGTGATGTGGGCCTTTCCGTTCGGCTTCGCCTTGTGGGTGCTGACGGTGGTGGCGCAAGAGGTGAAATCGGAGCGCGGCGCGTTTCCCACCATGTTCGATCTGCTCGAGGGCGGAACCAACGCGTCGTTCGTGGAAGGGACGGTGGGTTTTCTTCGCTACGAGCGGATCTGGGTTCCGGCCTCGGTGGGCTGCGCGTTGGCGATGGTGCTGATGGCCCTGGTGTGGCGCCGGCCGGTGGGCGAGGTCACTCCGTGGAAGCGGTGGGCGATCGGGCTGACCGCCGGCATGGGCAGCGGGGCTGCGGGCGTGCTGCTGCTGGCGCTCACCCTGGCGTCCCTGGCGAACCGGTTCACCAGCGCGGCGCTCGGAGATCCGATGACGGGCCTGGTGGAGAGCACGTTCGATCTGCTGCGACACCAGGGGCCGCAGACCCCGCGGCAGCTGGTGCTCACCGCCGAGTTGCCCCAGCAGGCGATCAAGGAAGGCGCGACGTTGCTGGGCTGGCCCCCGTCGAAGCAGGGTGGGCCGCACCCGCACGCGCGCACGCTCGACTTCGACACCGAGCCGCCCACGAAGGATCCGCGGGGCAGGGCGCTGGTGAAGGCGTTCGAGAAGCTGGGTGAGGCGTTGTTCGTGGAGGGCGATCCTTCGGTGGCGGTGTTCCACCTCTCGCTCGAGGGGTACCGGGCGGACGACCTTCACGCCCTCAACGAGGTAGCGCCGCGGGAGTTAGCGCCCTTCACCAACTCGCTCTACGAGGGCCGGCCGGGCGTGCTCACCAGCCGCAAGATGTTCCAGGCGGGGGTGCGCACCGCGCATGGCATGGGCGCGATGATGTGTGGCCTCGGCACGCTGCCGTACAACTTGAGCTTCATTCGCGATCTGCAGCCGTTCCCGGTGCGGTGCGCCTCGGACGTGCTCAGCACCGCGGGGTTTCAGCACTCGTTCTTCTACGGCAGCGACGGCACCTTCGACGACATGGACGCGTATCTGAGGGGGCACGGGTTCTCGGTGGTGATGGCGCAGGCCGAGCTGCCCCAGAATCTCCCCAGGGGCACGTGGGATGGGATCTCCGACTTCGCGGTGTTCGACCTCGGGGTGAAGCACGTCGCGAAGTCGCTGCCCTCGGGCTCGCAGTTCTCGCTGTTGATGTCGTTGTCGAATCACTCGCCCTTCACCCAGCCGCAGGATCTGCCGCCGGAAGTGCTCGCGCGCGTCGACCTCGCGCTGAAGACGGCGGTCCATCGCGCCGACGCGGATGATCGCCTGCGGTTGATCACCTACGCGTATACCGACGCCGCGGTGGAGCGGCTGTTCGCTCAGCTCGAGACCTCCGGGATCGCGGAGCGCTCGATCGTGATGTTGATGGCGGATCACTCGACGGGGCATGCCTACGTGTGGGGCAAGGAGGATCCCGAGTCGGACGTGGCGAAGTCGCAGATCCCGTTCGCGATCGTGATCCCTCCGCAGTTCCTGGCGCGCGCGAAGGATCCGGTGGCGCTCACGGCCGCGTTGGCCGAGGCGCAGGCGCTGATCGAGGCGGGGCCGCTCTCGCAGAACGACGTGCCGATGCTGCTGCTGGCGATGTTGCAGGCGCACCCGTCGATGAAGGCGCTGCCGGTTTCGGAGCGGTGGCACACGCTCGGAGGGCAGGTGACCAGTCCCTGGTTCGAGCCGGGTGGCGACGAGGCCTCGTACATTCTGGGCATCAACGGGGTCAGCGAGCTCTTCGCGCTCGATCGCGACGGTCAGCGCGTGGGCAGCTACGAAGACTCGGCGTTCTTGAAGACGCGCGCTGATCGGTATCGCGTGACGCCGCGCCTGATTCCGATCACCGCGACGTTGATCGAGACGATGAACAGCAACGGCACTGGGGTGGGCAGTCGCTGAGAGTGCTTGCGGCGGTGCTCACGTCGCCGAGGCCCTGGGCGCGCGGCTTTCTTTGACGCGGTGACGATGGCTACGGGCTCGTTGACCCTAAAGCTTCGACTCAATCGACCAGCGTACAGCCGGCTGTACGCTGGTCGATTGAGTTGCCACTTCGTCAGGTGAGCGACCTTGCCGC
>VFKJ01000353.1 GCA_009885595.1 Myxococcales bacterium
AGGGGAAGACCTCCACCGAAGATCTCAAGCGCCGCGAGCTCGATCGCAAGGCCGCCGAAGATCGCCGCGCCGCCGAGGACCGCGCCAAGGAAGACGCCAGGCGCCGCGAAGAAGAGCGCGCCCGCGAAGAAGACAAGAAGAACGACACCTCGGACGAGAAGCGTCGCGCCGACGAAGAAGAGGCCCGCCGCGCGGAAGAAGAGGCCGCCCGCAAGAACGAAGAGGAAGAGAAGAGCACCAGGAAGCTCTCGAAGAAGGAGCAGGCAGCCCTCGAGAAGAAGAAGCGCGAGGAAGAGCGCCAGGCGGCCGCAGAGAAGAAGCGCGCCGAAGAAGACGCGGAGCGGGCGCGCAAGGCCGAAGAGAAGAGGGCCGGAAAGCTCACCAAGAAGCAGCGGGCGGAAGAGGAAGAGCGGAAGAAGAAGGAAGAAGAGGCTGCGAAGGCCGCCGGAGAAGAGGCGCGGCTCAAGGCCGAAGCCGAGGCGAAGAAGAAGAAGGAAGACGAAGAGCGCCGCAAGCGTGAAGAAGAGAAGAAGAAGACGGAAGACCACGACGATCTCCGGAACTACTGACCGACAGAGGCGTGGCCGGGTTCATGGGTCGATGCGCTCCCGCTGCTTGGCCCAGGCTCCACTCCCGGGGGTCGCCTTCCTTCGGCGCTTCCAGAAAATCGACATCTCGAAACAGGCCTGTAGCGTCTCCCCCCGCGCAGGCACGGCTCCTGCTTTGGGAGAGGCCGAGGCTGCAACACCGCGGCTCAAGGGACACAGGGACACATGACTCAACGACGCGTCGGAGTGCTGCTGGGCGGGTGGGGCGAGGAGAAGGACATCTCGGTCAAGACCGGTGAGGCCATCGCCACGGCGCTGGAGAAGCGCGGCCACCAGGTCACCCGCATCATCGCGGGCCCCGGGCTCGACCAGGCGGTGCGCGGGGCGGGCATCGACGTCGCCTTCCTCGCGCTGCACGGCCGCATGGGCGAAGACGGCAAGGTGCAGGGCCTGCTCGAGGTGATGGGCGTGCCGTACACCGGCTCAGGCGTGCTCGCTTCGGCCCTCGCGATGAACAAGGGGTTCGCCAAGAAGCTCTTCCGCCAGCACAACCTCGCGACGCCCGCGGGCTACGTGGTCACCAGGAGCCAGGTCGATCAGGTGGAGGAGCTGCACTGCGATCTCGGCTTTCCCTGCGTGGTGAAGCCCGCCTCGGGCGGCTCCTCGGTGGGGCTCTCGCTGGTGCACACCCGCGAGCAGCTGCGCGACGCGGTGGCGCTCGCCTGCCGCTACGGCGGCGAGGCGCTGGTCGAGCGCTACGTGAAGGGCAAGGAAGTGACCGTCGCCATCCTCGGGGGCGAGGTGCTGGGCAGCTGCGAGATCAGCTCGCCTTCGGCCACCTTCGACTACGCCACCAAGTACGAGGGCGGCGCGCGCTACCACCTGCCTCCCCGGCTCTCCGCCACCCGCATCGCGAACCTCGAGGCGATGGCGCTGACCGCCTATCGCGCGCTGGGCTGCCGCGGCGCCGCGCGCATCGACTTCATCTGCCCCGACGTGGGCAACGAGGTGCTGCTCGAGGTCAACACCTTGCCGGGCATGACGCCCACCTCGCTGCTGCCGAAGATCGCGAAGGCCGCAGGGCTGGGCTTCGAAGACCTCTGCGAGAGGCTGCTGGCGCTGGCCGAGCGTGAGAGCGTCGAGGTGCAGCCGCTCGAAGCTCCTGCCGCGCGCGTGCTGCCCGAGCGCCACGCGGGGTAGGCGTCTACCCACCTTCCCTCCAGGGGCTCAGCCGCGTCAGACTCGCGGGCATGATCACTGCGCTCCTGACGCTGTGCCTGGCTGCTGGTGAACCCATTCGCCTGGCTCCCGGCGCGCAAGAGGTGGTGCGCGTGCACAACCTCACCAAGGTCGGGGTCGGCGATCCCAACATCGCCGACGTCACCCCCACCTCGCGCGGAGAGCTGCTCGTCACCGGGCGTTCCCGCGGCCGCACCACCCTCACCATGTGGACCTCGAAGGGCCTGGAGACCCGGGTGGTGGTGGTGGACGACGGCAAGACGAGCGAGCTGGGCCGGCTGGTGAAGTCGCTGGTCAACCCCTCGCTGCGGGTGGAGGAGTTCAGCAACCAGACGGTGATCGACGGACTGCTCGACTCGCCTGCTGAGCTCAAGCGGCTGCGCGCGCTGGTGGGCGACGACGCCAACGTGAAGATCCTCGCGCGGCTCGACCCCCGGGTGTTGCCGGCGGTCGCGCAGAACATCACGGCGGCGCTCCATCGCGAGGGACTCAAAGACGCGCACGCGTCGATCCTCGGGCAGACCCTGGTGCTGGAAGGCTCCGTCGCTGACGAACGCGAGCTTCAGAAGGCGCAGCTGATCGCCGACAGCTACGCAGGCGACTTGCTGCGGCGCTGACTGGGTCGCAATTGCCTCGACGGCCTCGCTGAAGCACGCCGCCGCGACGCGTCACTCAATTGATCGAAGGGTTTGACACTCGGGGCCATCCTCCCTAGAAGGACTCGTCCTTCGCCCGGGAGGGGGATTCGTTTGAAGTTCCGGGCACTTGGAGAGGCCGGCGCCCGAATGAGCCCCGCAGAGATCGTGTTTCTAGCCGTCTACTTCAGCGTGCTCGCTGTGCTGTCGCTCTACGGCTCGCATCGCTACCGGATGGCGTACCTGTACTACCGCCACAAGTACAAGCTGCCGACGCCCAAGGGGCCACTGGCGAAGCTGCCCCGGGTGACGGTGCAGCTGCCGATCTTCAACGAGATGTACGTGGTGGAGCGGCTGGTCGATTCGGTCTGCCGCATCGACTACCCCCGCGATCTCTTCGAGGTCCAGGTGCTGGACGATTCGACCGACGAGACGTGCGGCATCGCGCGCGCGCGGGTCGAGCAGTGGCAGGCCAAGGGCATCGACATCGTCTACATCCACCGCACCAACCGCCAGGGCTTCAAGGCCGGGGCGCTGGAGCACGGGCTGCACCTCGCCAAGGGCGAGTACGTGGCGGTCTTCGACGCCGACTTCGTTCCGAGCCCCGACTTTCTGACCCGCACCGTCCCGTTCTTCGTGGATGACAAGGTGGGCATGGTGCAGGTGCGCTGGGGCCACTTGAACCGCGAGTTCAGCATCCTCACGCAGGCGCAGAGCATCTTGCTCGACGGGCACTTCCTCATCGAGCACACCGCGCGCAACCGCTCGGGCTGCTTCTTCAACTTCAACGGCACCGCCGGCATCTGGCGCCGCGACACCATCAGGGACGCGGGGGGCTGGCAGCACGACACCCTCACCGAGGACCTCGATCTCTCGTACCGCGCGCAGCTCAAGGGCTGGCAGTTCGTCTTCCTGCCCGAGATCATCTCGCCGGCCGAGGTGCCGGTCGACATGAACGCCTTCAAGTCGCAGCAGCACCGCTGGGCGAAGGGGTCGATTCAGACGGCCAAGAAGCTGCTGCCGGCGATCCTCCGCAGCAACCTGCCCTACGAGGTGAAGAAGGAAGCGTTCCTTCACCTCTCGAACAACGTGGCCTACCTGCTGATGGTGGTGCTCTCCATCATGATGCCGCTGTCGATGGTGCTGCGTTACAACCAGCAGCTCTACGCCACGCTCTGGCTCGACCTGCCGGTGTTCGTGGCGTCCACCGCCTCGGTGGGCTTCTTCTACGTGGCCACCGGCCGCGAGCTGGGCCTGGGGTGGTGGGGGCGCATCAAGTACCTGCCCTTCGTGATGAGCCTGGGCATCGGCATGGCGGTCAACCAGGCCAAGGCCGTGGTCGAGGCGCTGCTCGACAAGCAGTCGGAGTTCACCCGCACCCCGAAGACGGGCTCCGAGGGCAAGGCGGTGCAGGCGGTGCAGAAGGCCTACCGCGGCAAGCGCAGCTGGGTGCCGATGGTGGAGCTGGCGTTCGGGCTCTACTTCACGGGGGCCGTCTGGTTCGCCTGGGACCACTCGATCTGGACGTCACTGCCGTTCCTGGTGCTGTTCCAGTCGGGCTTCCTCTACGTGGGCATCACCTCGGCGCTCGAGTTCCGCGGCAAGTCGAAGGCGGCGGGTGCCGTGGAGACGCAGGCCGCGCCGACCGTCTAAGCGGTTCCTCGCGTCGCCCCTCACCCTGACCCTCTCCCCGCTGCGCAGGGAGAGGGAACACCTTTCGTCCGAGGTGCTGGCGCGGGTACGAGTGATGC
>VFKJ01000266.1 GCA_009885595.1 Myxococcales bacterium
CATCGCGTCGGCGGCGATCAAGATCTTCTGCAGCAGCGGCAGCCTCTCGCCGCGCAGCCCGTCCGGGTAACCGCTGCCGTCGTTGCGTTCGTGGTGGCCGCGAATCAGCGTCGCCACGCCACCTCCCGGAAGTGTTCGATTGGCGAGACGATGCCCTCGCCGTAGACGGGGTGCAGCTTGACGACCGCGAACTCCTCGGGCGTGAGCGGGCCGGGCTTGTTGAGGATGCGCCCCGGCGCTGCCGGAGCGCGGCCCGGAACTCGCCCATCGCCACGAACAGAGCCCGCCACGGCGCCTCGCCGTCAGGGGGTTCCGCAGCCATGCTCCCCCCCGGGAGAGTCGCCATAGAGAGACGAGCGGTTAGGCCGGCCAGCCGCGGCTCGCAAGCGCTGTCGGGCCGCACAAATCAGGCTCGCTACTCAAGGCTGACAAGATGGGCTCAGCCACGGAGGTCTTCTGGCCACGCGCCTCAAAGGTAGTAGCAGAGGGCGTTGCCGCAGTTGGCCTGCGTGCTTCCACAGGCGTTGTTGTTGTCATCCCAGTCGCACTTGCCACCGGTACACACCTGGCCATCGCCGACGCTGGGGCATTGGCTCACACCCGAAGGACAGCTGCACTCGCTTGAGTAGAAGGTGTTCTCGACGGTCGCGATGCAGCTCCCGCTCAGGCAGCTGATCCCACAGGCCCCACCGTTGGCCGGGTCGGCACCGAGGTTCTTGCAGACGCGGCGGCGCCCGCGTTCGCCTGCAACTGCGTGTTGAACTACGTCTACGGCAAGCTCGAGGGCCGCCACACCGGCAAGCTCACCGGGCCCATCACCTTCGGCGAGATCGCCTACCAGCTGCTCAACCAGACGCTGGTCTACCTCGAGTCCGTCGAAGGCTGAGCCTGGCGTCGATCCAGGTGAGCAGGGTGTTGCCCGACAACGTCGCCATGCCCGCCCACCCGGTGTCCAGAGAGTTACTTGCAGCGCTCCTGGCACACCGCCGGGGGCGGCTGGCCACCGGTACCGCTCGGGTTCACCTGCGCGAGGTAGGCGGCGCACTCGAGCTTCGCGCGCGCGTCCTTGCAGTCGGCCGCCTTGGTGAGGTCGAAGCTGGTGGCCGTCGGCACCCCCAGGTTGGTGCACAACTGAGTGTCGGTCTTGAGGTCGGCGCACGCGAGTCCCTGCGCACCGGCGGGCCTGAGCGGGTTCGCGTAGAGGCCGGTCTTGCAGTCCTCAACGCTGGTTCCAAACGCCGCCTTGAACAGGGTCGAGTCCTTCACCTGTTGAGGCTGGCACTCGAATTCGCGCTCACAGACCTGATCCACACCCGATTTGCACAGCGACTCCTGTGACGGACAACCGGTCAAGATGGCTGCCGACGTCACGCTCAAGACGATGGACTGAAGCCGCATGGGTGCTCCCCTGGTCGGAAAGTGAAGGCCGGAACGTAGGAGTCCGGTGACGGCTGCGTCGCCCCGGGACCGGGGGGGAGCCAAGGTCGAGGTTGGGGGGGCTAGCGCTCGAGTTCTCGGCGCACGGAACGCAGCACCTCGCAGAGCGCTTCATCGTCGCCGGTGTCGCGCGCCAGCGAGGCAGACGCCTGCACCACCACCTCGGCGATGCGTGAAGGCGCCGCGCCGATGGCGGCCAACGCCCTCGTCGCGCTCTGCTCTGCGCTGGAGACCTCGAGCGCGATCGCCACCACGTCTTGCGCGGGTTGAGGACTTCCGGTCAACGCCAGCGCCGCGCCCGCCACCGCGCCCGCATCGGCTTCCGCGCCCAGGTGCAGGCGAAGCGCCTCGAGGCGATGGCCCACCCGGCCGTAGGTCAGCTCGAGCTGGCTCACCGCCGCTTCGAAGGGCTTGCCGCGCTCGGCCGCGTCGAGCCCGACCTGCTTCGCGGTGCTGCCCTCGGCCCCTGTCAGCTCGAGCTGCAGCTTCGCGCGCGCGCCCTCGAGCTCTTCGAGAAACCCACGCACCGCCGCCAGGGTGAGCTCGACCCGCTCGCGAAGCGGAGTCTTGTCCTTCGCGTCGGTGAGCCGCGCCAGCGCTGCATCAGGGCGTCGCTCGAGCAGGCGCCGCACCGGCTCCGCGCAGGCCAGGCGCACCACCGCCGCGCCCGCGGTGGCTTGCAGCTCTTCGGCGAGCTGGAGCCGATGGCGGATCGCGTCTGCCGCCCGCCCGTACTCCGCCGCGGCGACCGCATCGGAGACCGCCTGGGTGCGCGTGGTCGCTTCCTGCTCTGCCAGCCGCAGCCGCTCGGTGGCGGCCTTCAATGACTGGAACGCGAGCAGCGCCGCGTGCACCTCGTCGCGCTCGACCAGCGCAGGCGCAGGCGGAGCAGGGGATCGAACCAGGGCCAACCCGGTGAGCGCGCCGGTGGCGGCGGCGGCCGCTGCCACCATGCCGGCACCCGTGCCGATCGCCGTGAGCCATTCCCACACCAGCCGCGGCGCGGAAGGATCGAACGAGGTGCTGCTCACGCGCAGGCCCGCGATCAACGTCAGCGCCATCGCCACGCCGCCGAGCACCCCGAACTTCTGCGCGGTCGCCCTGGGGCCGGGCGCGAGCCTCTCCCACGGCCACTGCCGTCCGAGGAAGCAGAGCGCCGCCGTCGCGCCCGAGGCGAGCACGAGCCCCAGGTGGCCCACCGAGCTGTAGATGATGAACAGCTCGAGGCCGAAGAAGGAGAAGCTGGTCATCGGCTAGAGCGTGATCCGATCCTGCCCGGCGGGCAATTCGAAGTCGGTCACCTTCACCTTGAAGGTCTTCCCATCCCACTCGAGATCGTGACGGGTGAGCTTCACCGCGCCCGAGCGGTGTCCGCCGCGCACGCGCGCCTCGGGGTGCAGGCCCTCGCCGCCGCCTGAAGGCAGGAAGGCGCCCGACAACCCCACGGCCGAGGCATCGACGAGCTCACCGCGCGCCGCCGCCACGTCGGAAGGCGAGAGCGCGAAGTCCACCGCGAGATCGTTCCAGGTCACCAGCACCAGGCTCCCGGGGCCCTGGAAGAGCTGCAGTTCCTTGAGCTTGCGCTTCATCGCCTCGGCGATCTTCGCGGGCTCGGCTTCACCCGCGGGCGGCGCGTTGATCGCCCCCGCCAACCGCGCCGCCGACGAGAGCCGCGCCCACCGCCGCGGATCGTCCGGCCCCGGCGTGCCTTCCGCTTCGGCGACCTTGCGCTCGAGCCGCAGGGCCTCGTCCAGCCTGCCGCTCCCGGCCGCGGCCGAGGCGAGCCGCAGCCACGCGGAGAAGTCCGTCGGCTGAAGCTCGGTGAGCGTGCGGTACTGCCGATACGCGGCGTCGTTCCACCCGCGCCCCAGGTAGATGTCGCCCAGCAGCCGCCGCGAGGCGAGGTTGCCTGGATCGAACTCGACGATCTCGGAGTAGGTGCGCACCGCCTCTTCGCTCTGGCTGTTGCTGGTGAGCAGATCGCCGACCTCGCGCAGCAAGAGCGGCGTCATCAACCCGCGCTCGTGGAGCCGGCGCGCCTGCAGCAGCGCCTCGTCCACCTGGCCCGCCTTCGCCAGCGCACGGCAGAGCCGGATGGTGCCGTTGGCGTCGTCGGGCGCGCGGGTGGAGTAGCCGCGCAGCTTCTCCAGCCGCTTGGCGGGATCCGCGATGGCCGAGAGCTCGAGATCGACCTCAGCCCAGTTCACCGGGCCCTCGAAGAGCGCGCCCTGCACCGCGGTGATGAAGCGCTCGTCGACCGCGCGGCGCAGCAGCAACCGCGCGAGGTAGAGGCGCGACTCGCCCTGGCAGGCGAACTGGTTGATCACCCAGGTGGCGTCTTCCGGCGTGCGCACGTGGCGCTGCATCAGCTGCAGGAAGCGTGACTCGGCGCGCCAGTCGCCCAGCTCGCAGGCGTTGCGGGCGGCCCGGAAGCGCTCGGTGAGCTCGGCCGCGTTCTCCGCCGTCGCCAGCCGGCGCGACCAGATGATCGCGCGCTCCGAGAGCGGACGCCGCGCGAGATCGCTGCAGGGGCTGAGCACCCGGGCCGCGTTGCACAGCGCGGGCGTCGGCTTCACCGGCTGCACCACCACCGGCGCTGCGTTCAGAGCCGACGCCACGTCCCTCCGTCTGGGCTCTTGCTTCGCCGCGAGCACCTTCAGACTTCCACCCCCAAGGGCGCCCAGCGAGGCGCCGATGCCTCCCATCCCCGGGTCCTGGGACGGGGGCGGGGCCGCCGGCGCCGTCTTCGCGTATTCGGCCGAGGCGCCCGAGAAGTCGCGCATCTTCTTCTTTTCCATCTTTCCCATCTGCCCCTCGTCGGCGCGCAGCGTGTTCATCGCCGCTGGCTCGCTGCTCTCCTTCGCGCAGCCGAACGCCCCGGTGACGGCCAGCCCCAGCACCTCGGCGACGACGGCGCGCTCAGTCTGTGGGGTGAGCGCGCTCAGCCGCACGCCCTGCAGCCGCGTGCGATTCCGGCGAATGCCGCGCTGCTGGTAGGCCTGCTCGCTCTCGAGCGCGATGAAGCTCGTGTAGGGCGTCATCAGCCCGTACTCCATGCCCATGGCGACGATCTTCCCGCGGATGGACTCGGGATCTGCCGCGGTGCCGAGCACGCGCTGAATCGCCTCGACCGCCCACAGGCGCGGCACCAGCGAGGTCGCGGCCGACGCGTCGTACGAGAGGTCGTAGTCGCGCTCGAAGGGCTTGCCCGCCAGCCGTCCCCGCACCTTCACGCGCGGGGGCAGGTCGTGGTGCGTGCGCGCGAGCAACATCACTTCCTCTCCGCGGCTCACCTTGCCGTTCGCGCTCACGAAGGCCTCGTCGAGACCGGAGCCCAGATCGATCTCCAGATCGGTCAGGGTGGGCGTCTTCACCGCGGCGGCCAGCTGCAGCGCGCGCTCGGTGGCCTGCTCGGTGTCGTCGACCGCGAAGGCGCGGCCACCCCCGGAGCGCGCCAGCTCGCTGAGCAGCGGCTGGTTCGCGTCGGAGCCCACCGCGACGGTGAAGAAGCGGGCGCGCGAGGTGGACAGCGCCCGGCGCAGCCGCTCGCCCAGGGCCTCTCCGCTGGTCTCGCCGCTCGTGGCCCAGCCGTCACCGATGTAGATGACCGCGGGCTGTTCGGCGCCGTGCACGCGCGAGAGCGCCACGTCGAAGGCCGCCGAGAGATCCGTCGCGCCGCCAGGGAGCCGGTCGGCCAATCGCTCGAGCGCTGAAGTGATCTCCGGCTCGCTCGCGGCCGCCAGGCCCTCTGCCGGGTGCAGCACGGTGGGCTTCACGTCGAGCGCCACCAACGCGAAGCGATCATCTGCGGAGAGCGCGCGCAGCACCGCCTCGGCGGTCGCGGTCTTGAGCTGGCGCGAGGAGTCATCACCGCCGCCCGAGGTGTCGACCACCACCACCACTTCCACCTTCTGCACCTCGATGGCGGTCCAGTCGACGTCGGGGACGAAGCGGGCCATCACGTAGTCGGCGCTGTCTCCTCCGGCCACGAAGCGGGACACCCTCATCGGCGCCACCGGCGTGCGCAGGCGCGCCTCGAGCTGGAAGTCGGCCAGCGGTTTGAAGCCGGAGCGGCGCATGGTGATCAGCCGCCCGCCGTTCTCCACCCGCGCGTCGTCGAGGGTGCTGAGGTCCATCTGCGTGCCGGCCTCGCCGAGGTCGACGGTGAGGGCGAACTCGCCGATGCGCGAGGGATCGCGCGACTGCAGCGGGTGCACGAAGCGCATGCGGTCTTCCACCAGCGGCAGGCGCTGCAGGTAGCGCAGCACCGCGCGGCGGGAGCCGGCTGCGGGCACCGGGAAGATGCGGGCGCGGAAGGTGCGGCCGTCGACCCACTCCAGCAGCGCGGGCTCGTGGCCCTGCTGCGCCGATTCCTCGTAGTGGCGCTTGGCCTGCTCGCGTTCGATCAGCTCGCCTTCGATCAGGGTGCCGTCGGCGTCGAGCGCGAAGCCGGTGACGTGCGCACCGAGCGGAATGGTGAACCAGTACCAGCCCTCGACCGCCCGGCTGCCGGGGTTGAAGAAGGTCTGATCGACCTCGGTCTCGGCGAGCCCATCGCGAATCACCGCGCGCACCGACTGGCGGCTGATCTCCAGGGTCTGCGCGGCCGCTCCGCCGCTGCCGCCGAAGTCGACGCCGTACAGCGTGCCCGCACCGGTGCCGCTCAGCCCCGCGGCGGCCGCGTGATCCGCCATGCCGCCGGTCCAGTCGTCCCAGAAGGCGACGGGCTTGAGCGCGGGGGCGCCCTTGCCGGTGACCGTGGCGCGCTCGCCGGCCTGCACCTCGACCCGGCCTCCGGGCGCTTCCACCGTGGCCAGACCGCGGGCGACGTAGACGCTGACCGTCTCACCCGTGCGCGTCAGCTCGAGCCCCGCGCCGGCAGCAGAGACCGTCACCTCGCCGGCGTGGTGCACCGCGGGCTTTCGATCGGCCGCGGCCGCGTCCATCCACAGCTGGCCCGCCTCGAGGGTGGTGCCGTCGGAGGCGAGCTGCACGGTGGTGCCGCCGCGCAGGAAGAGGCCGGTGCCGTCGGAGAGGCGCACCAGCGCGCGCGAGCCCTCGGTGGCGGTCACCTTCGCCTGGGTGCGCAGGGGCGTTCCCGACACCACCGGGACCGGGCCCTGGCCGCTGTCGACGCGGACCGTGCCGGCCGCCAGCTCGATGCGGGCCTGCAGGTTCTCACTGCGCCGGGGCGGCTTGCTGCCCAGGGTGGCGAACAGCACCCCACCCAGTCCAAGGACCACGAGCGCTGCGAGGGCGCGAATCATCCAGCGCCTGCGTCCCGAGCCGTCGAGCGTGCTCGTCGTTTCATCCGTCATGTGGGTACCCCTCGGTCCTGGTGGCTACTCCGACCCCACCCAAGCGCAAGGGGTTCCGGGGAGCTGGTAGCCACGGACACAGAAGCCATGCGCGCTGCTGGTGGTGCCTGAATGGTGCGTCGCACAATCGTTGACACCAAGCGTCAAATGGTGGATTCCGGGTCATCCATGTTGCGGTGCAGCATGGCGACGCAACTTCACTACGAGGGCAGCATGGAACTCAAAGGCGCAGTGGCAGTGGTTACGGGCGGAGCG
>VFKJ01000619.1 GCA_009885595.1 Myxococcales bacterium
CTTGCCGTTCTCGAGGGTCTTCGGGAGCACGTAGAGCCCCAGCCCCCGCGTCCCGGGCACGGAGCCCTCGGGCCTGGCGAGGATCATGATCACGTCGGCGTCGACGTTGGAGCAGAACCACTTGTCGCCCCACAACGTCACCGTCTCTCCAGGCAGGCCCTTGCCGCCCCTGGCGATGGTGCTGATCTGCCCGACGTCGCTGCCGCCCTGCTTCTCGGTGAGGAACATGGCGCCGGTGAAGACCTGGTCCATGTTCGTGGTGGCCAGGCGGGGAATGAAGCGGGCCTTGAGCTCGGGCGTGCCGAACTTCTGCAGCAGGTACGCCGCGCCGTCGGTCATGCAGATGGGGCAGTAGAGACCCGCCTCGGCCTGGCCGAAGAGGTACCCCAGGCCGAAGGTGAGCGTCTTGGGCGCGTCGGCGCGCTCGGGCACGAGGGCGGGATCGTACGAGGCCGCCACGATGCCGCCGCCGTAGCCGAGCTGCTGCAGCTTCCGGTAGCTGTGGTGGTAGTCGATCTCGTCGATGCGCTCGCCGGTGCGATCGTGGGTGACCAGCTTGGGCGTGTTGCGGTCGGCCTCGGCGGCCCAGCGCGCGCCCTCGTTGGCGGCCTGATCGCCCATGCGCTCGAGGCGCGGCTTCGCCTTCTCGAAGGTGGTCCCCAGCTGCCGCGAGAGGATGCGCAGCAGCGCGGCTTCGGTGTTCAGCCAGCTCGGCCGGCGCTTGCCCTGCACGTCGAGCCCCGCCTCGGTTCGCAGCATGTCGTTCATCTTTTTTCTCCCCGCGCTTCGAGCAGCGCGTCCCACGTCTTGGTCACTTCAGCCTCGCGGGTCAACACCACGCGCACCGCCTCGACACCGTGAAGCGTCTCGACGGCCGTCAGCGAGCCGTGCGGTGATTTGGCCTGCAGATCGGCGAGCGCGGCCTCGGCCTTGAGGCGCTGCTCCGGGCCCAGCTGCCCCATGCCGGCGCGGAACTGCTGCAGCGCATCGGCGCCGGTGAGCTTCGCCACGTTGCGCTCGGCCACCACGACGGCCACCACCGCTTCAAGTTCATCGGCCTCTTCGGAGGTGAGCCCCGCGTCGGCGAGCAGCGCCGCTTCTTCCCGGGCGCGGCGACGCAGCTCGAGGCCAGCGTTGCCCCCGTCGGAGCGGCCCAGCGGCGGCAACTTCGCCAGCGCGTCCTGCCAGGCCAGCCACGCGGCCAACCGGGCCTCGGTGACGACAGGGCCGGCGTCCACCGCCTCGGCGAGCGCGGGCCCGGCGTCCACCACCTGGGCCACGGCCGCAGGCTTCGGACAACCGGAGATCAAAGGGATGAGGACCAGCCAGCGCATCGCGCGCATGGTCGGTCGGGCCGTTGGCGTGCGCAAGGGTGTCGCGCCCGGAAGGGGAGTCTGACAGGCTCGCCCACGTGAGAGTTTTCCTGGTCCGTCACGGAGACGCCGACGCCGACATCCCCGAGGGTCTGGAAGACGACGCCCGAGCCCTGACGTCGCGGGCCCGGCTGGCGCTGCCCGCCCACTTCGCCAAGCTGGCCTCGCGCATCGGCCCCCCGGGCCTGGTGCTGATGAGCCCGCTGGTGCGCGCGGTTCAGACAGCCACGCTGCTGGCCCAGGCGCTCGGGTACGAAGGGCCGATGCGGGTCAACCGCACCCTCTTCCCCGACGGTCCGGTGGGGGCGATCGAGGGCCTGCTGGCCGAAAAGCCCGGGGAGACGATCATCCTGGTCGGTCACCAGCCTTCGATGGGGTCGACCGCCGCGCACTTCCTCGGGTTGGGCGCGTTCCCCAAGCCGGTTCAGCCCGGCACGGTGATCGGCATCGAGCGCCCCGACGACAACCTCACGGCCGGCAAGTTCCTCTTCTACGCGGCCGTCGGCCAGCCGATCTTCGAGGGTCCGCTGCAGGAAGCCCCGAGCGCGGTTTAAGCATCGAGCATGGACAGCTACGCCGCCTCGGTCTCGTCGTTCTTCAAGCGCCTGGTCGCGGCCGTGGACGCCATCGATCCCGATCTGATCGAGTGCGATGCCACCGGCGACATGGTCACCATCAGCGCCCCGAAGACCGGCGCCAAGGTGATCGTGAACACCCAGAAGGCGGTCAATCAGATCTGGGTCGCCGGCAAGAGCGCGGGGGTGCACTTCTCCCAGCTGCCCGATGGCCGCTGGATGGACGACAAGGACAAGGGCCTCGAGCTGGGCGCCTGGGTCGTCGAGTGTGTGCGTGACGCCTCGGGCGTGACCATCTCGCTCTGAAACCTTCGTTGGCGGGGTGGTGTCGGACGCCTCATGCGCAAGCCCACCCTCGTGGCCGCGGTGTTGTCGCTGTTCGCCTGCTCGCCGGAGGACCTCGCGGCGCTCCACCGCGCCGCGGTGGCGCAGGTCAACGAGCTCAACCACGAGGTGTCCGTTCGCTTCGAGGACGGGGCGGCGCGGCTCACCGTCAGGCGCCAGCTGCGCAACGACACCGGCAGCCATCAAGCGCTGAGTAAACGTTTCGAGCTGCCGGAAGGGGCCATCGCCACGGCGCTGCGGGTGGGCACCGACGGCCGCTGGGCCCCGCCCGCCACCCTCTCGGGCAACGAAGAGGCCGCCGCGCGCTGGGACCTGCTGCGGGCTCCGGGCACCGCCGCGCCCTCGACGCTGGGGCTGCTGGAGTGGGGAGGAGAAGGGAGCCTCGACTTTCAGCTCTTCGGGCTCGCCCCCGGCGCCACCGTCGACGTGGAGTACGACCTCGAGCTCGCCCCTGAGTACGCCGCGGGCGAGCTGCAGTTCGACTACCCGCGGGAAGAGACCGAGGCGGGCTGGCTGGCGCCGCGCTTCGAGCTGGGCCCATCAACGCTCACCGAGGTGGTCGACGAGGAGTCGACGCAAGCCACCGCGTACCAGCTCAAGCGCCGCGACGATCCCCGCGACGTGGTGAACGCGCGCTGGGCGACGTACCCGATCGACACCGGCCGCACGCTCTGGCGCCTCGAGGTCGACGCCGCCGCCGAGCTGGGCAAGGCGCCGGTGCAGCCCAACGTGGTGTTCGTGATCGACGGCTCGCACAGCGAGGGGCCCGAAGGCATCGCGGCGCAGCTCGAGCTGATCGCGCCTTACCTCGCCAACGCGCGCGACGCGCAGGTGGAGCTGGTCATCTACCGCCGCTTCGCCGAGCGCCTCTTCGGCCGCTTCGTGCCCGCCAGCCAGGTGCCGGCGCTGCTCGCGTCCCTTCCCCCCGAGCGGCTGGCGCCGGCCAACGGCTCGCAGCTCGAGCTGGGCGCGGGGCTGGCGGCCGAGCTGCTGGCGCGGGTGGGCGGCACCGGGCGCATCGTGCTCTTCACCGACGAGGCGCTGCGCTTCGGGTTCTCCAACCAGCTGGCGCTCGACGCGTTGCAGGCGGCGCCCCGCGACACCGTGCTGCACCTGGTCGATCGCTCCGCGCCGGGCTCGGGCGAGCTCACCGAGCAGCGAGACGACACCGACCCGCTCTCGCCGATCGCCGCAGCACACGGGGGCATCTTCCTGCGCGTGGGCGGCCACGCGAACGACCCGGTGCTCTCGGCGGACACCCTGCTGGGGCTGGTGAGGCCGGTGCGGATCGACTCGTTCGCGGTGGAGACGGCGGGCGTGTGGAACATCGACTCGGAGCTGCGCGAAGGCGCCAGCGTGCGTCAGACCGAGCTGGGAGAGGACCCGCCCTCCGAGGTCATCCTCACCGGGAAGATCTGGGCTCGCGAGTTCAGGCGGGTGGTGCCGACCGACGCCGCGCTCTCGAACCGGCTCCCCGGCGTGGCGGTAGGCGAGCGCTCGGTGCGCTACGCGCTCAGCGACGACGAGCTGCGCACGGTCGCCTTCCTCTCACACGCGGTCTCGCCGGTGACCTCGTATCTCGCTGCGCCGCCCGAGGCCGCGCCCTCCACCATCGGCCTTCAGGAGCGCGAGCTGGAAGGGATGGGCATGCACGGCTTCGGCTGCGGTGGCTGCGGTGGGTCGACCAGCTGCGGTTGGAGCACGGCGCGCGTGGGGCCCGATCTGGTGGCGCTGCTGCGCGCGCTGCTCGAGCCCAGCGTCGGAGCGTGTGAGCGGCTGCACGGCGACGCCAGCACCTCGTCGATCACGCTGGAGGCGACCGCCGACGAGGTGGTGGACGTCACCGTGGCCTCGCCTTCCCCGGCGCTGGCAGCGTGCCTCACCGAAGCCGCCTGGGCGCTGCGGCTCAGCCCGGACTTCGTTCACCACCGCAGCTACGAGGTCCCGCTGAGCCCCTGAGCTTCACCCCAGCGTGCGCGCCTGGATGGTGGTGGGCAGCTTCTTGAGCCCGTCCACCACCGCGGCGGACACGTCGGAGTCGAGATCGATCATCAGGTACCCGATGTCCGAGTTGGTCGAGAGCAGCTGCGCGTGAATGTTCGCGCCGGCATCACCGATCACCCGGTTCACGTCACGCAGCACGCCGGGCACGTTCTGGTGCACGTGCATCAACCGCCAGGTGCCGGGGGTCGGGCCCAGCTCGCAGTGAGGGAAGTTCACCGACGAGGTGGTGGTGCCGAACTCCGCGTAGCGCGCCAGGCTCGCGGCGACCTCGCGCCCGATGTTCTCCTGCGCTTCCATGGTGGAGCCGCCGATGTGCGGCGTGAGGATGACGTTGTGCAGGCCCTGCAGGGGGGTCTTGAAGCCCTTGGTGTCGCTCGAGTCGGGCTCGTCCGGGTAGACGTCGACGGCGGCGCCGTGCAGGTGCTCGCGCTTGATCGCGTCGGCGAGCGCCTCGATGTCCACCACCGTGCCGCGGCTGGCGTTGATGAGGCACGCGCCCTTCTTCATCGCCGCGAGCTCTTTGGCCCCGATCATCAGCCTCGTCTGGGGCGTCTCCGGCACGTGCAGGGTGACGAAGTCCGCCTCTGCCAACAACGTGTCCAGCGCGCCCACCACCTGGGCGTTCCCCAGCGGCAGCTTGGCGGCCACGTCGTAGAAGAGCACGCGCATGCCGAAGAACTCGGCGAGGATCCCCACCTGGGTGCCGATGTGCCCGTAGCCCACCACGCCCAGGGTCTTGCCGCGCACCTCGCGGCTGCCTGAAGCGGTCTTGCGCCACACCCCCTGGTGCATCTCCTGGACGCGATCGCCCAGCTCCCGCGAGAGCGCCACGATCTCGCTGATCACCAGCTCTGCCACGCTGCGGGTGTTCGAGAACGGCGCGTTGAACACGCAGATGCCCTTGCGCATGGCGTGGTCGAGCGCGACCTGGTTGGTGCCGATGCAGAAGGCGCCGATCGAGAGCAGTGACTTCGCCTGCGGCGCGTCGAGCACCCGCTTGGTCACGTTCGTCTTCGAACGAATGCCCAGAAAGTGCACGCCCTCCAGCTGCTCGATGAGCTGGTCTTCCTTGAGCGCCCCGCCGATGCGCCTGACCTCGTGACCCGCCTCGATCAGCGCTGCCTCAGAGACCGCGTGGATGCCCTCGAGCAGCAGCACATTGAGTTTCATGCCGACGTACGTATCGCGTCATCCGGGGGACGCAAGGCTCAGTTCCGGTACTGGGGTGCCCTGGGCCCTTCCGCCTGAGCTGCCATCAACGAGAGGCCCTGCCGGGTGAGGATGAAGTGCACCGCCCCCTTGCCCCGCTCCGTCTCCAGCGAAGCCTCGAAGACAGGCCCGCTGATGGTGCCGATGGCGGCTTCCTTGCGCACGTTCTTCACTTCGCCGTGCGCGAGCCCCTGATCGATCACCCCGACCGAGTCTCCGCGTTGATACAGATCCATCGCGACGCGGTGGAGCGCGACGGCCAGCCCCTCCTCCATCGGGAAGGTGCTGAAGAGCACCGAGATGAGGACCCATGGATCTGCGACCTCAGCCATGACCCACCGAGTAACGGTGTGCGGGGCTCGAGTCGACGGGTTTCGCTGGCCTGCCACCCTGTCAGCGTGCAAAGCGCATCGGAATCATGAGCGGTCCCGCAGTTTCCCAGCGACCCTGGCCGGCCCTGGCCCTCGTCGGCTTCGCGTACGCCATCGCCCACGTGGTGGCGCAGGCCGTCATTCAGGCCACGGCCGGGTGGCACCCGCTGGCTTGCGTCGCGCTGGCCGACGTCGCGGCCACGGTGGCGGTGTTCGTCTTCTCGCGCAGCTTCAACAACTCGAGCTTCTACGATCCCTACTGGAGCGTGGCGCCCGCGAGCATCGCGCTGTGGCTCGCGCTGGGCCCCGGCGGCGTCGACGGGCTCACCCTGCGCCAGGGGTTGGTGCTCACGCTGGTGGTGCTGTACGCGGTGCGGTTGACCTTCAACTGGGCGCGCGGGTGGACCGGCCTGGGCCATGAAGACTGGCGCTACGTCGACCTGCGCAGGCAGGCAGGCAAGGCCTACTGGGTGGTGAGCCTGGTGGCGCTGCACTTGATGCCGACAGGCATGGTGCTGCTGGCAGTCTTGCCGTTGCACGCGGCGCTGGTGACCGACGCCACCGGCTTCGGGGCGCTCGACGTGTTGGCCGCGCTGGTGACGCTGGGCGCGATCGTGATCGAGTCGGTCGCCGACGAGCAACTGCGCAGCTTCCGCCTGCACAAGCGCGAGGACGGAGAGATCTGCACCGTGGGCATGTGGGGGTGGTCGCGGCACCCGAACTACTTCGGCGAGCTCTCGTTCTGGGTGGGGCTGTGGCTCTTCGGCGTCGCGGCCGGCGCGCCGTGGTGGGCGGGTGTCGGAGTGGTCGCGATGATCGGCCTGTTCGTCGGCGTCTCGATCCCGCTGGCGGAGAAGCGCTCGCTCGAGCGCCGCCCGCACTACGCGGAGCACCAGCGGCGGGTGTCGATGCTGATCCCCTGGTTTCCCAGGAAGGCCTGAGCGACCAATTCAGCCGCCGAGGGTGGCCTGCTGATGGAGGTCGTTGAGGTAGGAGAGGCGATCCGCTGCGGAGATCCAGCGGTCGATGCCATCGGCATCGACCGCTACGATCAGGACGTCGCCCTTTCGATCCTGGACGAGCTTCTCCTGGAAACCC
>VFKJ01000480.1 GCA_009885595.1 Myxococcales bacterium
ACGGACGAAGATATCGACCGCCTGTTTTCCGAGTGACCCGATCCCATCGACTGACCCGGTGACCCAATGACGTTCATCAACTACGCTTCACGCGAAATCAACTGCAAGATCGTCTATTACGGCCCCGGCCTGTGCGGGAAGACGACGAACCTGCAGTACATCTACAACAAGACCAACCCCGAGACGAAGGGCAAGCTGATCTCGCTCTCTACCGAGACCGATCGCACGCTCTTCTTCGACTTCCTTCCGCTCTCGCTGGGTGAGATCCGCGGCTTCAAGACGCGCTTCCACCTCTACACCGTGCCCGGCCAGGTCTTCTACGACGCCAGCCGCAAGCTGATCCTCAAGGGGGTCGACGGGGTGGTGTTCGTCGCCGACAGCCAGGTCGAGCGCATGGAGGCGAACATCGAGTCGCTCGACAACCTGCGCATCAACTTGAAGGAGCAGGGCTACGACCTCGACAAGGTCCCCTTCGTGATGCAGTACAACAAGCGCGATCTCCCCAACGCGGTGCCGGTGGAAGAGCTGCGCAAGGTGCTCAACCCGCGCAACGTCGTCGAACGCCAGGCCGTCGCGCCCACCGGCGTCGGCGTGTTCGACACGCTCAAGGACGTCGCCAAGCTCGTGCTCACCGAGCTCAAGAAGGGCGGTCAGTGAGATGAAGCAGTGGGGGCTGCGCTGGGCCACGGTGCTGTTGATCAGTGCGGGCGTCGCGTCCGCTCAAGACGGCGGCACGCCTGCGCCCGCACCCGCGCCCACCGAGAACTCGGCCCTCACCGCTGACGAGGCCTTCACCACCCGCGTCAAGACGCTGGAAGAGCAGGTGGTCGATCTGAAGGAGAAGATCTTCCGCACCAAGGCCCGCCTGCTGCTGCTGCAGGAAACGGTGCTCGGCGGCGATCTGTCCAGCGGCGCGCGCGCCGTCATCTTCCACCGCAACGAGATGGGCGCCCAGTTCATCCTCGAGTCGGTCGCCTACGCGCTCGACGGCGCCCCCATCTTCACCAAGGTGGACGCCGCCGGCGATCTCGACAAGCGCGAGGAGTTCGAGATCTTCAACGGCCGCATCGTGCCGGGGAACCACCAGATCGCCGTTCGCATGGTCTACCGCGGCCACGGCTACGGCATCTTCAGCTACCTGGAGGGATACAAGTTCAAGCTGCAGTCGAACCAGACGTTCAACGCAGAGGCCGGCAAGGTCACGACGCTGAAGGTGGTGGGGTTCGAGAAGGGCGGCATCACGTCTGACATCAAGGACAAGCCCGCGATCCGCTACGACATCACCTCGACCCGGGACCAGGCCACCACCAAGGGCGGAGACCAGGCCGGCGCTCCTCCCGCGACCGAGTCGAAGTGACGTCGCACGCACGCGCGCCATGACCGCCAGGTTCTCGAAGGCCGCCTTGTTGAGCGTGGTGCTGTGCGCCGCCGCGGCGCAGGCCCAGCGGGGGAAGGTGTCTGCCGCCGAGCTCCAGCAGCAGGTCGAAGAGGTGGCGCGCCAGGTGGAGATCGCGCGCAACAACATCGACCTGGTGGAGAAGCAGTACACCCTGCGCGAGGAGGCCTCGGACGAGGCGGCCCGCCTGCAGCGCTTCTCCGACGGCGAGATTCAGTACCTGCTCAACGAGTTCTCGACCGCCGCCCTGCTCTTCTACGACCTGGTGGCCAACAAGGACTTCCAGAAGGGCCCCCGCTACGCGGACGCGCTCTTCTACCTGGCCGACTCGCTCTACCAGCAGAAGAACTACCTGGGCTCCCGCCTCTACCTGCGCCAGCTGCTGGCGCTGCGCGCGGGCCATTACAAGGAAGCGCTCGCCCGCTACCTCGAGATCGCCGGCCGGCTCAACGAGTTCACCGGCATCGACGACTACATCAAGCAGGCGCGCGGGCTGTCGGGCGGGGCGCTGCCCCCCGAGCTCACCTACGTCTACGCGAAGTGGATGTTCCGCCGGCCGGATCTGAGCCCCGAAGATCGCATTCCGCGCAGCCGCGCCATCTTCCAGACGCTCGCAGGCGACGCCACCGGGCCCTTCCACCTGCAGTCGGCCTACTTCATCGGGGTGGGCTACGTGCGCCTCAAGCAGTGGGATCTCGCGCTGGCCCAGTTCCTCGCCATCACCCAGATCGACGCCCGCGACGACAAGGAGCGCGCCGTGAAGGAGCTGGCCGAGCTCTCCATGGGCCGCGTCTACTTCGAGGTGGGCAAGTACGACGAGGCGATCGATCGCTACGCGCGCATCAGCCAGCAGTCCGACAGCTTCCCCGACTCGCTCTACGAGATCGCCTGGAGCTACGTGCGCAAGGGCGAGCTGGAGCGGGCGAAGAACGCCACCGAGGTGCTCCTGCTGGTCGCCGAAGGCTCGGTGCTCGACCCCGAGGCGCGCATCCTCCAGGGCACGCTGCTGCAGAAGCTGCAGAAGTACGACGACGCCATCGACACCTACAACTACGTCATCAACCAGTACTCCCCGGTTCGGGACGAGATCGAAGCGCTGCTGACGATCAACAAAGATCCCGTGCAGTACTTCGACGAGCTGTTGGCGCGCAACGAGAAGACCCTCGACGTCACCCGGCTGCTCCCGCCGGTGGCGCTCAAGTGGGCCAGCACCCGCCAGGAAGTGGCCGAGGCGGTCGAGATCACCTCGGCCCTCGACGCCTCGCGCCGGGGCATCGAAGAATCGGGCGCCATCGCCGATCGCATCTTGCGCTCGCTCGATGAGCGTGGGGTGGAGAGCTTCCCCGTGCTGCAGGAGGGCTACACCCGCGCCGACGCGGTCGACACCTCGCTCACCCGCTCCGAGGCCACCCTGACGCGCATCGAGGAGTTCCTCGTCGACGACTTCATGAACGCCGAGCAGAAGCGCCAGCTGGACGAGGTGAAGCAGAAGCAGCTCGAGCTCAAGAAGCGCATCGAGACCTTGCCCACCACCACCGAGCAGGTGCGCGCCCGCAAGGAACGCATCCAGGCGGCGATCGACGCGCTGGAGAAGACCGCCTTCCAGCTGGGCATCGACCTCCAGTCGCAGCAGGCCCAGCTCACGGCCGTGCGCAAGTACGTCGACGACACCAGGGTCCAGCGCAAGGGCAAGCCTGGGGACGAGAAGATCTTCCTCGAGAAGGTGACGATGGAGCAGCGGGCCCTCGACGGCATGCAGGCGCAGCTCGACGAGCTGCGCGCGCAGCTGCTGTCCGAGCGCAACAACGCCGACAAGGCGGTCGGCGGCGAAGGGCTGCTCAAGCAGGACTACGCCCAGCTGATGGAGCAGCAGCGCCAGCTGCTGGGGCAGTCGCGCCAGGGGATCATGAGCGACGCCCAGAAGGTGCTGCTGCGCGCCGACGTGGTGCGCGCCGACGCCATCGCCGTGCGTGAGCGCGTGTCCCGCAGCAAGGGCATCGTGCGCGAGCGGGTGGCCCAGAAGGCCCAGAAGCTGCGCGAGCAGGTCTTGATGGAGCAGCGCCTGATCGAGGACTACCGCACCGAGACCGCGGCGGTGACCGGCGAGACCCGGAACCTGGTCGGCCGCATCGCCTTCGACAGCTTCAGGCGCGTGCGCCAGAGCTTCGATGACCTCGTGCTCAAGGCCAACGTCGGCGTGGTCGACGTGTCCTTCCAGCGCAAGCAGGACAAGACCAGCGCCATTCAGAAGCTGGCCGGCCAGAAGGACCGGGAACTGAAGCAGCTCGACGACGAGTTCAAGGAAGTCCTCAAGGACGTCGACTGATGCGCGCCCCTGCCCTGCTCACCGCGCTGCTGTGCCTGGCCGTGCTCGGCGCCGCGCCCGCCTTCGCCCAGGCGCCCGCGCCCAAAGCCAAGTCGGCGGCCGACGCCGGGGTGGCCGTTCCCGACGCGGGGATCTTCGGCGGGCCGCAGCTGCCCGCCGCCGGCGACGGCAAGGGTGAGGTGGCCCCCGCCGGCAAGCCCAAGTCGCGCTTCTTCGAGGGCATGGGCTCGACCCCCGAGCAGAAGGCGCAGCTCGAAGAACTCACCCGCGCGCTCGAGCTGTACGACGCCGAGTCGCGCGAGTTCAAGCGCGAGGTGCAGCTGCTGGTGGAGAAGAAGTACGAGGAGAAGCGGAACACCCTGGCCAACAGCTACGAGAAGGCCATTCGCGATCTCGAGGTGTTGGAGCGCCGCGAGCGCCTCGACGCCATCGCCGCCTTCGAGGAGTTCCTCACCCGCTACCCGAACGATCCCCGGTACACGCCCGACGTGATGTTCCGCCTGGCGGAGCTCTATTTCGAGCGCAGCTCGGACGATCGGTCGATCGCGATGCGCGACTACGAGGAGGCGCTCAAGAAGCTCGACCCGGACAAGAACCCCACCCCGCCGCCCGAGCCGAAGATCGACTTCGCCAAGTCCATCGCGCTCTACACCCGGCTGCTCACCGATTTCCCCACCTACAAGCTCAACGACGCCAGCTGGTACCTGCTGGGTTACTGCCAGGAGCAGCAGGAAGACTTCGAGAAGGCCCGCGGCTCTTACGAGCAGCTGATCGCCCGCTACCCCACCTCGCGCTTCACCACCGAGGCCTGGGTGCGCATCGGCGAGTACTACTTCGACGCGTACGCGGTGCCCGACGCGCTCACCCGCGCCGCCGACGCCTACGAGCACGCGATCGCCGACGCCAAGCACCCGCTCTTCGACAAGGCGCTCTACAAGCTGGGCTGGGTCTACTACCGCATGGATCGCTTCGAGGACGCCGTCGCGCGCTTCTTGAACCTGGTCGACTTCTACGAGGCTGACGCCAAGAAGAAGGGCGAAGAAGAGGTGGGCGGCGATCTCCGCAACGAGGCGCTCCAGTACACCGCCATCAGCTTCGTCGACGAGAAGTGGGGCTCGCTGGCCAGGGCCCAGGAGACCTTCGCCAAGCTCGGCGGGCGCCGGTACGAGGGCGAAGTCTACCGGCGCATGGCCGACGTCTACTTCGATCAGACCAAGCACCCCGAGGCGATCGAGGCGTACCGGCTGGTGCTGCAGAAGGACCCGCTCAACAAGGACGCGCCCAAGATCCAGCAGCGCATCGTGCAGGCCTACGAGCGCGATCGCCGCCTCGAGGAAGCGTTCGCCGAGTCCTCCAAGCTCTCCAACATGTTCGTGGCCGGCACTCCGTGGCACGAGAAGTGGAAACGCGATCCCGAGGTGGTGCAGGCGGCCGGAGAGCTGGCGGAGAAGAGCCTGTACTCGACCGCCATCTACCACCACCAGCAGGCGCTCGTTTACAAGCAGGAGGGCAAGTTCGATCAGGCCAAGGCGGCCTTCGAGACCGCGGCCAAGGCCTACGACGGCTACCTGCAGCGCTTCCCCCGCTCGAAGAACGCCTACGAGATGGAGTTCTACCTGGCGGACTGCCTCTACAACTCCTTCCAGTTCGCCGCGGCCGCCAAGCGCTACGCCAACGTGCGCGACTCCAGCCAGGACGTGAAGTACCAGCTCGACTCTGCCTACTCGGCGGTGCTGTCGAACCAGAAGCAGCTCGACCTCGAGATCAAGGGCGGCACCGCCAAGCAGTACCCGGTGCTCAAGTCGACCGATCGCCCCGAGGGAGAGAAGGTGGTGCCCTTCGAGCTGAGCGCGCTGGAGAAGGGCCTGATCGAGGCGTCCGACAAGTACCTGCTCAGGGCCAAGCCCGGCGATGACAAGTCGCCCGCCATCGCCTACCGCGCCGCCGAGCTCTTCTACACGCACAACCAGTTCGAAGAGGCGCGCAAGCGCTTCGAGGCGATCATCAACACGTACCCCAAGGCCGAGGTCGCCAAGTTCGCCACCAACCTCATCATCGAGAGCCACCTCATCGACAAGTGCTGGCAGTGCGTCGAGGAGATGGCCGCCCGGCTGCGTGAGAACAAGGACGTCATCGACCCGAAGTCGGACCTCTACAAGGAGCTCACCAAGTTCGAGCTGGGCGGCAAGTTCAAGCGCGCCGAAGAGCTGATGGCCAAGGGCCAGTTCGACGAGGCGGCGAGGAAGTACATCGAGCTGGTCGCCGCCGAGCCCAGGCACGAGTTCGCCGACAAGGCGCTCAACAACGCGGCCGTTTGTTACGAGAGCGTGCAGCGCTTCGACTCCGCCCAGAAGCTCTACGAGCGCGTCTTCAGCGAGTACCCCACCTCCAAGCTCGCCGACGCGGCGCTCTTCCGCGTGGCCGTCAACGCCGAGAAGTCGTACGACTTCGACAAGGCGATCGAGAAGTACCAGAAGCTGGTGAAGGACTACCCCGCCTCGAAGGATCGCGAGAACGCGCTCTTCAACACCGCCCGCCTGCTGGAAGGGCTGCAGCGCTACAACGAGGCGGCCGCCGCGTACCTGCGCTACGCCGACGTCTACCCGAAGAGCGAGGACGCGCCGAAGAACCAGTTCCGCGCCGCGCTCATCTACGAAAAGCAGGGCGACAGCGCCAAGGAGATCGCCGCCCTGTCCGAGTTCGTCCAGAAGTTCTCCAGCAACACCGCGCAGGTCGAGCTGGTGATCGACGCCAAGAAGCGCATCGGCGACGCCTTCAAGAAGCAGAAGAACGAGACCGCCGCCAAGAAGGCCTACCAGGCCGCCGCCGACGAGTTCGATCGAAGGAACCTGAAGCCCGAGAGCTCTCCCATCGCCGCCGAGGCCGCCGCCTACTCGCGCTTCGAGCTGGCCGAGTACGTCTTCGCCGACTTCGACAAGATCAGAATCGGCGGCACCGGGAAGAACCTCACCAACAGCTTCGCGGTGAAGAAGGCCGGCGTGAAGAAGGTGAGCGAGGCCTACGACGCGGTGATGAAATACAAGCGGGTGGAGTGGATCCTCGCGGCCTTCTACCGCAAGGGCCACACCCTCGAGCGCTTCGCCCAGACCATCCTCGAGACACCGGTGCCGCCCGAGATCAAGCGCCTGGGCGAAGAGGCCGTGGTCACCTACCAGGACGCCCTCTCCGGCCAGACGGTCGCCCTCGAAGACAAGGCGGTCGAGGTGTATTCGGCCGCCTGGGCCGAGGCGAAGAAGTACCGGGTGAGCAACGAGTGGACCAAGAAGACCCTGGAGTCACTCAACCGCTTCCGCCCCAAGGAATACCCGATGCTCAAGGAGCCCAAGTCGCTGGTCTCCCAGGAGCTGGTCTTCCCCGACGGCGCGGTCAGCAGCGTGATGGGCAACGAGCGCGCGGTGGCGGCCCCGCAGAAACTCGGCGAGGGTGACAAGTGAAGCGCGGCATCCTGATCGGCCTGCTCGCGTTCGCGGCCGGGTGTGCCACCACGCCCGAGACGAAGAAAGAGGAGGCCGCTCCGCCGGCCGAGACCCCCGAGGTCCCCTACACCCCCAAGCCGGTCGCCAGCCCCACGCCCACCGCGCCGACCGACGAGACCCTCAAGCCCGCCACCGGAGGCCAGACGCCGGAGCCGGCACCTCCGCCGCCGGCCGCCACCTTCGATGCCTCGACGCAGGCCCGCTTCAAGGAAGGCGTGGCCGCGCTGGCCAGGGGTCAGACCGATCAAGCCGAGGCCGCCTTCAAGGACGTGCTCAGCCGCAACGATCGCGCTGCCTACGCCTGGACCAACCTGGGCGTGATCGAAGAGCGCCGCGGTGGGTTCGCGGCCGCCGAGCGCAACTATCGCCGCGCGCTCGAGCTCGACCCCGGCCAGGACACCGCCTGGGACTACCTGGCCCGCCTGCAGTGCCGGCAGCGCAAGTGCTCGCAGATCGACTCCGAGCTGCGGGCGGCGATCGCGAAGAACCCGGGCACCATCGGCCCGCGCAACGCGCTGGTCTACACCCTGCTCGCCCAGAACAAGCTGGAGCCTGCCGCCGCCGAGGCCAAGAAGGTGCTCAAGGCCGACGAGCGCAACGTGCGCGCCATGCAGTTGCTGGCGCAGGTCTACCTGAAGGAGTCGAAGACCGAGCTCGCGCGCCTGGTGCTCGAGAACGCGCGCACCATCGACGCCAACGACGCCGCCACCCACAACGCGCTGGGCCTGGTGCTGCTGCAGCTCAAGCAGCGCCCGCAGGCCCTCGAGGCCTTCCGCCAGGCGACGCTGCTCAAGCCCGACTTCGCCGAGGCACGAAACAACTTCGGCGCCCTGCTCAACGAGGCCAACGACTACGAGTCGGCGGTCAAGGAACTGGAGGCCGCCGTGGCCGCCGCCCCCGAGTTCACCGTCGCGCACCTGAACCTGGGCAACGCGTACCGCGGGCTGCAGCAGGCGCCCAAGGCCATCGCCGAGTATCAGCTCGTGCAGAAGAGCCGGCCCGATCTCTCGGAGGTCGCCTTCAACTTAGGCGTCACCTACCTCGACCAGGACATCGCGGGCGTGGACACCATCGAGCGCTTCAAGACCGCCATCACCTACTTCAACCAGTACAAGGAGAAGGGCGGGAGAGACGAGCGCGTCGAGCAGTACGTGAAGGACGCCAACAAGGGCATCGAGAAGGAAGAGCGCCGCAAGGAGCGCGAGAAGAAGGACGCCCTCAAGAAGGTCGAGAACGCCAAGAAGGCCGAAGAAGACGCGAAGAAGCAGGCGGCCGAAGAGGCGCAGGCGAAGATCGACGCCGAGAACAAGGCGAAGGCCGATGCGGCCGCCAAAGCGCAAGCCGACGCGGAAGCCAGCGCCCGGAAGCAGAAGGAAGACGTCGCCGCCGCCGAGAAGAAGGCCAAGGCCGACGCGATC
>VFKJ01000539.1 GCA_009885595.1 Myxococcales bacterium
AAGATGCCCAGGTTCGAGAGGTTGGCCTGGGTGGAATAGAGCGACTCCGAGTCGAGCGGCTGGCCTTCCTTCATGGTCGCCTGCGAGGTGATGATCTCCTCGGCGGTGCGCACCTGGCCCACCGGCAGCACCGCCCGCACCTTCACCTGCGGCCCGGGGGCCACCGTGAGCAGCGCGTCGGCGAGCTGGCCCGTCTCGTCGAGCGTGTACGACGCCGTCACGCCGGCGAAGAGGTAGCCGTTGCGGCCCAGCTCGCGGGACAGGCCCTGCTCGAGGCGCTGCAGCTCCCCGGGGCTGAACGGCGCGCCCAGGCGAACGGTGCCGAGCACCTGCGAGGTGAAGCCTTCCGGCAGCCCCGCTGACTGCACCTCGCGGAAGTGCGCCAGCGGCCCTTCCTCGATCACGAAGCGCCCGCGACCCAAGGGGCCCTGCAGCTCGAGGCCATCGAACCTGACCCCGGCCTTCAGGTAGCCGCGCTCCCGGTACAGCGCCGTCATCGCCTTCGCGGCCTCTTCCCACGCGCCCTCGTCGAACACCGTGTCCAGTGCGGGCCGCGGCAAGGTCTCGGCGAACACCGGTGAGGTGCGGCCGGGCACCTCGCTGGGGTCGCCCATCGCGTGCACCTCGAAGGGGGTGACCGGCGCGGAATTCTCCATCACCCGCCGCAGCACCACCCGCAGCTCTTCCTGGGGAATGACCGAGGCGCCGGGGAAGTCGATCGACACCACCCGCAGCGGCACGCCCTCTTCGATCGCGAAGCCCAGCGAGGCGTGGGTCGAGCGCGGCTTGAGCACCTCCGAGGGCATCACCTTCACGTCGTGGTAGCCGCGGAACCGGTAGAACCGCGCGATGCGCTGCGCGAGGCGCTCGGCCAGCGCGAGATCGAGCGTCTCCTCTCCGTCGTACGAGAGCAGCGCCTGCAGCGAGCTGTCGGACACCATGCGGTTGCCGCTGAAGCTCAGATCGTACGAAGGGCCCGACACCACCGGCACCACCACCCGGCCGTCGTTGCCCACCTCGGGCGGGTCGAGGCGCGCGCGGAAATAGTGCTCGCGTCGGTAGAGCGCGCGGACCGCCTCGAGGCCCGTCTCCAGACGGGTGAGATCGAGCAGCTCACCGGGCCGCACCCCGAGCGTCTCCACCACCTTGCGCAGCGGCAGGCCGGGCTCGCCCGAGAACGACACCGCCTTCACCAGGCTCGGCTCGCCTTCCTTCACCACGAAGCCGATCGACACCGCCCCCTCCACCATCGCCGACTCGGTGCTCACCTGCGCCGCGCGGAAGCCACGCCGCTCGTACAGCGCGCGAACGTTCTGGGCGGCGTGGTCCACCCGCTCAGGCCAGTACTCGGAGCCCACCCCCAGGCCCGCGGCGGCCCGAACCTCCTCGCGGGTGAGGTTGCGGGTGCCCTCCACGAACACCGCGCCGATGTTCTGCCGCGGCACCAGGGTGAAGATCACGTCCACCCCCTCGGGCACCTCGCGCGCCTGCACCTCGATGTCGGCGAAGCGGCCGGTGGCGAACAGGCTCTCGATCGAACGCGCCACCGCCCGCCGCGAGAGGGCCTGTCCTTTGCGCACGGTGACCAACTGGGGCACGCGCTCCAGCAGCTTGCGATCGGCCCCCGCGGGCAGACGAACCTCCACACCAGCGATGGTGGGGGCCTCGGGGGCCGGCGCCTGCGAGAGCAGCGCCACGAGGAGAAGGGTCACTCCCATTCGAATCGGAATCGCAGCTCCACCCCGGGGTTCCCGACGGTGGTGTTCTGGTTCTGATTGTCCCACTGCGCGCGGGCGGAGACCCGTTGATTGAAGCGGTACTCGGCTTGCGCCTTGGTGCCCCGCCCCGTCACCGGCTGGGTGACGCCGATCTTCATGTTGTCGGAGATCACCTTCGATTCCCAGGTGACGGCCGGCTCGGCGGTGCCGGTGACCTCGTTGAAGCTGGTGGTGAGCCGCACCTGTTGATCCTTGAGGCCGATGTTCTGGCTGAGGAACCGCTGCACCTGCTGATCGAGCCCAGAGGCCGAGAGCAGCGCTTCGGCTGCCAGCCCCGCGCCCGAACGTTCGGTCAGCCGCTCACGCGAGGTGACCCCCAGGGTGACCAACGAGAAGATGTCGGCGTCGGGGAGCGATGGCTCAGACGAGAGCGACACCTTGGGATCTTCGAAGCGGCCGAACGCCTTCACGGAGACCAGATACTCGCGGATCTGGCTCTGCGCCGAGAGGTCGAAGGTGGGCCAGAGGCCGTTGAACTGCAGCTGGCCTCGCTGCAGGTTGAAGGTGTTGCCGCGGAAGAAGGCCTGCGCGCCCTCCTGCGTCTCCACCACGCCAATCAGCACCGGCTTCACGTTGGTGCCCGAGAGCTTGAGCCGGCCGGCCAGGCGCGCGCGGGCGAGGTTGTTCTCGATGCGCACGTCGCCCGAGGTGCGCAGGTCGACGTCGAGGCGCAGCCACTCGTTGGGCTTGTCGTCGTTGGGCACCGGCACCTCGCGGGCGTTGGCCACCAACTGCTCGAGCGCCATCGGCTGGGTGTAGCGGAACTTCACCACGTCGAGCCCGCCCGAGAGCTGGAACTGCTCGGCGTTGCGCGAGGCCAGCAACAGCGAGCCCGTCAGCGTCACCGGCACCTCGGGCTTGACCTGCACCGACACGTCTTCGAGATCGGTCTGCAGCTCGAGCATCTTCATGGCGAAGCGCTCGAGGCGCACGTCGCCCCGCGCGCGCACCCGCCCCTCGTTGAGGAAGCCCTGCACGTCCTGAATGATCACGCGCGACTCGGAGAAGTCGGCCCGCCCGCTGAGCGCGCGCACCGCGAGATCCTGGCCCCGCACCTGGAAGCGGGTGTCCGTGAGCGAGGCCCGGCCCGCGAGCGAGGGCGTGGTGACCGAGCCTCCGAAGGCCGCGGTGAAGTCCAGCCGCCCCTGGGTGCGCTCCAGCTGGGTGGTGAGGCTCGAGAGCAGCCGCAGGTCGACCGAGCCGCGCGTCTTCAGGTCGACGTTGACCGGCCCCCAGGTTCCGGCCGCGGTGAGCTCGGTGGTCGGCCCCTTCAGCTCGAGCGAGGCGACCTCGATCGCGCCCGCGTTCCAAGCCAGCTCCACCGGCTCGACGTTCGAGGCGGTGACCTCGCCGCGCGCGATGGCGAGGTCGGTGAGGCTGGCGTGCGCGATCACCTTCTGGAAGTCGCGCAGGGGGCCGTGCGCGTCCACCTTGCCCTTGAGTCGAATGGAGACCGAGGCGGCCGACTCCGGCAGGAACGGCGTCAGGTCGGCCAGCTGCACCGACAGCTGGGTGCGGAAGGGCCACTCGTCGCGCATGGTCATGTTGAGGGTGCCCTGCAGCCCGGGGAACACCGAGCCCGAGGTCTCCAGCTCGCGGCCCACCGCCTTCGCCTGCAGGTGCATCGGCCCCAGCACGTGCTGCTTCCAGGTGACGTCCGACGACGACATCCACCCGTCGATCACCACCACCTCGGTGGTGCCTCCCACCTTGCCCTTCGCCACGAAGCCGCCTGCCGCGGGCAGCTTCTTCTCGCCGCTGGGATCGATCAGCTCGGCGAGCGAGCCCCCTTCGATCGCCAGCCGGTAGTCCAGCGGGCCGTCGAAGTCCCAGGTGCCGTCCACCGCGAAGCGCCCCAGCGGTCCCTCGAACACGGTGGGCTCGAGCACCATCGTCTGGCCACCTTCGAAGCGCGTGATGAGGTTCGCCTGTCCCAGGCGGCGATCGAAGTAGCGGCCATCGCGCACCCGGGCAGCGATCACCCCGGTCAGCTCGCTCACCGGGCAGTCGAAGGCAGCGAGCGCGCTGAGGCGACCGGTGAGCACCCCGTCCTGGATGTTCTGCATGCTGGGGCTCAGATCAGCGAGCAGATCGATCACGTCCTCGACGCGGCCGTCGGGCAACTGCACGGTGGCGCGCGCCCGCAGGCCCGGGGGCTTGAACAGCAGCGACACGTCGCCGAAGTACTGCGTCTGCCCCTTCTGGGCGGCGACGGAAGGGAAGGAGAGCAGGTCGGCCTGGTAGCGCAGCGGGCTCTGCACCACGCCCAGCGAATAGCCGCTGAACTTGAAGTCGCGCAGGGTCGTCTGGCCGTCCACCACCACGGCCACGAAGGGCCCCTTGATGCTCACCCGCGCCTGCCCGAAGCCCGACCAGGGCAGCTCGGCTACCGAACCGAAGTCGGAGAGATCGATGGCGTCAGCGGTGACGTCGGCGTCGATCGCGTTGCGCTGGGGGAACAGCTTCACCAGGCCCGACACCCGGGTGCCTTCGTTGGCGCCCACGCGAATCGCCACGTCCTCGAAGCTGACCGCCTGCGAGGTGACCCCGAGGCGGAACCGGCCGGCTGACTGGGTGAAGCGCAAGATGTCGATGCCGGCCACCCGCGGCCCATCCCACGGGCGGGCGGCGAGCACGAAGGGCCCGGTCTTGAACTCGATGTCGCCGCCCAGCACCGGCGTGGGCAGCAAGTTCCCCGTCACCCCGCCCTTCACCGAGGCGGCGAACTCCACCCAGGCGCCCGAGACGCCGGCGCGCGCCATGATGCGCGCGAACGACGCGTCCTTCGTCTCGATGCGCGCGGTGACCGGCAGCCCCGGCTCGAGGAAGAGCTCGCCCGAGACGCGCACGTCGCCGTCGCCCGAGCGGGTCGTGAATTCCTCGAGCTTCACCAGCTTGCCGCTCCACGACGCATGCACGGAGAAGTCCCCCGGGGCGTACTGGCCGAGGATCACCCGCGAGCCCTGCAGCTCACCGTGCACCGCGAGCGCATCGGCCTTGCCCGTCACCGTCGCGCGCGCCAGCACCTGGCCCGAGGGGGCCGGGAGCGGGATCCCCAGGCGCGGGAGGGCCTCGAGCGGCAACCACGCCTGAGCCGAGAGATCGACCGCCGGCACCGCGTCGCACAGCGCGTCGATGGTGCCCGAGGTGGTGACGCGCACGCCCTCGAGGTTCGCTTCGACGCGCTGCAGGTCGACCTGGAGGGCGTCGAGATCGAGCGTGCCCTCGAGCGCGAGCTTGCCCAGGCGCAAGGTGCGCTCGCCGATCACCACCGCGCCGCCGCGCCCATCGACCGTCACCGACGCTTCACGGCGATCGAGCGAGGCGTCGATCATCACCCCGTCCAGCCGCACCGAGCGCGACTCGGGCAGGTTGAGCACGACGCTGGCATCCACCACGCGCAGGTGGGCCACCCGCAGCCTCGAGAGCTCGCGCACCAGGCACGTGCCCCCGCCCTGGCCCCCGCCCATCGGCAGCGTGAGCTCGACCCGCGGGTGGAGCAGCTCCACGTCCTGCAGGGCGACGCCCCCGAAGAAGAGCCCGCGCAGCGACACGGACGCCTTGTCCGCGGTCACGAAGGGCGCGGAAGCGCCCTCGGCCGTGACCTCGATGCGGCTGACCTCGACGCTGCCGTTGAGCGGGTCGATCGCGCAGCGCCCCAGCTCGACCTGCGCCCCGATGGCGGCCGGCAACCGCTCACGCAGCTGATCGCAGACGAAGGCCCCGGCCCGCTCCGTGCGCAGGAGCAGCAGCACGGCCAGCAGGCACGCCGCGAACACACCGAACGCTTGTCGCCAACGGCGTCGGTTCGGCTGCACCGGTCACTCCTTCCTGTCTTCTCAAACCCGGGTTACAGCTTCCCGAGTCCCTCGAGATAGCGATCGATCTCGGCGAGGTCGACGCCCGCCTTCGGCTTCGACGCGCCGGCGGCCGCGGCATTCGGTGAAGGGGCAGAGGGGGCGGGCGCGCGAACCGGCTCTCCGGTCAGGCCCGCAACCGCCGAGGCCATCGAGTTCACCACGGTGGGGATGGTCGGAGCGACCGGCTCGACCGGGGCTGGGCGCGGCGGTGCCACCGGCGGGGGGCGCACCGTGGCCGTCACCACGCCGCTGGCCGGCTGCGGAGGCACGGGCGCGCGGACTGCCGGCGGCGCCGCCGGTGGGAGGGTGAAGAGGGGCGTGGGCGCGGTGACCGGCGCGCCGGGAGGCCGGGAAGGCGACGAGGCGGGCGCCTGCGGGCGCGGGGGTGCAGCGGGCGCGATGGCCGGGGCCACCGAAGGAGGGGCCGGCGCCACCACGGGCGGAGGCGCGGGGGTGAGGGGCTCGTCGGCCAGGGTCGCGGCGGCGATCACCGCGGGGGCGAGCACGCCCGTCTCGAGCCCGAGGTTGTCGGCGATCTGCTCGATCAACGCACCGCGAATCTCCGTGCCGCGCCCCAGGAAGGTCTCGAAGAGCGCGTTGTCGCAGATGGTGTTGATCACCCGCGGGGTGCCGCCGGCGCGCCGATGCACCGCCTGGATCGCGTCACCGCTGAAGGGGTTGCGCGCGCTCCCGGCCAGGCGCAGCCGGTGCTTCACGTACGCCTCGGTCGACTCCGAGGTGAAGGGCTCGAGGCGGTAGCGCATGGCCACCCGCTGGGCGAGCGGCGGGTCGAGCTTCAGGTTCTTCTCGATCTCCGGCAACCCGAAGAAGACGAAGCTGATCAACTTGCGCTCGGGCACCTCGAGGTTGAGCAGCCCGCGGAACTCCTCCATCAGCTCGCGGGTCTCGAGCATCTGGGCTTCGTCGATCAGCACCACCGCCTTGCGGCCCTGCTCGTAGATTTGCAGCAGGCGCTGGTAGAGCTGGCTGAGCAGCGCGAGCTTCTCCTGGGCCGGGTTCTCCACGCCGATCTGCAGGGCGATGCGCCGCAACAGCCAGCTCGCGGTGATGCCGGAGTGGATGATGACGAGCAGCGCGGCCTCGTACTCTTCCTCGGGCAACGAATCGAGCATGCGCCGGGCGAGCGTCGTCTTGCCCGCGCCGATCTCGCCCACCAGCACCGCCAGGCCCTTCATCGAGTTGACCGCGTAGAGCAGCCGCGCCAACGCCTGCTGGTGCTGCGGGGCGTTGTAATAAAACCGGCTCACAGGAGCGTTGCTGAACGGCTCGCTGCTCAGACCGAAGTGCTCGAGGTAGCTCATGGCGGT
>VFKJ01001000.1 GCA_009885595.1 Myxococcales bacterium
CTTCCGCAGGATCGGCTGAATTGGCCTCGGCTGCGCAGCGATGTAGCTGGAGACGGACACGCGTTCTTCCCCTCTCCCCGACCCTCTCCCCCGCGAGGGGAGAGGGAGACAGTCGTTACTTGCGGCGGCGCAGCAGCATCAGCCCCAGCGCCATCAGCGGTAACAGCCCCGCGTCCACCGCGTTGCAGTTGCAGCCCATCGCCACCCCGCCAATCTTCTTGTCTCCACCCGGCGTCGTCTCGGTGCCGCTCCCGCTCGAGCTGCTGCCCCCACCACCGCCGGCGCCCGTGCCTGCATCGACGCCGGAGCCACTGCCGCCACCCGCGCCACCGCCGACGCCCGCATCCGCATCGCTCGGCAGACAGAAGCGCCCTTCGGTGAGCCCCGTGCACACTTCGCCTGCGGGACAGGTCTCGAGCTCCCCGCTGTCGCAGCTCGTGCGGCAGTGGCCCGTCACGCACGCTTGATCCGCGCCGCACACCGGCTCGTCGCGCCAGATGAAGCAGCCCGTGGGACCCTGCTGGCAGCTCTGCGGCCGGTTGCCGTTGCACTGCGCTGCGCCCGGCGAGCACGCGTCCTGGCAGGGGGGAATGCACACGCCCTGGTCGCACCGCTCGCCCGCCGCGCACTGGCCGGTGGTGACGAACGCGGTGCAGCCCATCGCGTCGAGCCGGCACTCTTCGGTGGCCCCGTTGGCGCCGCAGCGCTTGCTGCCCTGGGTGCAGGTGGTCGAGCACTGGCTGCACGCGCCGCCCTGGCAGAAGCTGTTCGGGTTGCACTGCTGCGTGGGGCCCCACGCGGGGCAGCTGTTCGTGTCGATGATGCAGGTCTCCACGCCCGCGCCCTGGCAGCGCGTCTGGCCCGCGGTGCAGCTGGTGCCGCACGTTCCACACGCGCCGCCGCTGCAGAAGTTTCCGCACGTCTGGCCCGCCTGCCACGAGGTGCAGCCCGCGGCGTTCGCCACGCAGGTCTCCACCGTGTTCCCCGCGCAGCGCTGAGCGCCCGCGGTGCAGGTGCTGTTGCAGCTGGCGCAGCTGCCGTTCTGACAGGTGCTGCCCGCGGCGCACGCCCGGCCCTGCCACTGGGTGCAGCCCGAGAGCACGTTCCACTCGCAGGTCTCCACGCCGGTCGCGGTGCAGCGGCTGGCGCCCGACGCGCACGGCTGGCAGGAGTTGCACTGGCCGCCCGCGCACAGCTCGCCGTAGCCGCACACGTCGGCGGTCTGCCACGAGGTGCAGCCCTGCGCGTTGGCCACGCACTGCTCGGCGTTGCCGTTGGCGCAGCGGGTCGCGCCGGCGGTGCAGGCGTTGCTGCAGGTCTGGCAGCTGCCGTTGCTGCAGCTGGTGCCGCTGGTGCACTGCTGCGTCGTCCAGGTGGTGCAGCCGATCGCCTGGTCCAGCTGGCAGACCTGCCGCGCGCCCGTGCTGCTGCAGACCGCCGCGCCCGCGGTGCAGACGTCCTTGCAGCAGGTGGCGGTGCTGGCCGCGATGCCGTTGAGGGTGGTGGTCAGCTGCGCCTGGCTCGAGGCCACGTACGCGCTCCCGGTGCCGCCCGCGCTGGCGATGGCGTCGAGCACCGCCTTGTTGTTGCCCGCGGTCAGCGCGCTGTCGAAGCCCACCACGAAGACCTTGATGTTGGAGCCGAAGAGCTGCTGCGCCGCCGAGATGGTGGCCGTGTTGTCCAGGCAGTCCTTCGAGCCCAGCGCGCACGAGCTGGCCGCCGGGGTGGGGCCGCAGCCCGGCGTGGTCGGCGAGCAGCTGTTCGCGTCGAGGGTGGTGTTGCAGTTGGGCAGGCCGTCGGTGATCAGCAGCACGTAGGCCGGGGTGGTGAGCCCCTGCGAGAGCAGGTGGGTGCGCACCGCCAGCAGCGAGGCCGCGGTGGGCGTGCCGCCGCCGGGCACCGCCGCGCTGTAGGCGCTGGTGATGCCCGCGGTGGTGTCGGAGATGGGCGTCACCACCGTGCCCGTGGTGCAGTTGAAGGTGGTCGTGCTCTGTGGATACATCGCGGCGCCGAACCGGAAGCGGTTGTTGAAGTTGCTCGCCAGCGACGGCACGACCTGGCGCGCGATGCTCCACTTGGAAGGATTGGCGGTGGTCGCGGTGGTTCCATCAGGCGCGAAGTTCATCGAGCCCGACTTGTCCTGCACGATGAAGAGCACCGGCAGCTCCGCGCACGGGACGGCGAGGGCGGCGGGGGCGGCGAGAAGAAGGAGGGCGATCAGGCTGCGCATGCGGGTGTTATCGGCCGTTCACACGTGGTTGTTTCTAAATCCCCGTTATCAGGGTACTTTTCTCGGGTCCTGAGACAGGGGCCCTCGATTCCCGGAGCGTCGATGTCCACTTCGAAAGCGCTTTTACACGGCGATGGCCTCCTCAACGCCCTCACGGGGGTCGCGCTCGAGGTGCAGCGGGCGCGGCTGGTGAGCGAGGTGCTGGCGGCCGCCGGCCCGGGGCTGGAGCGCTTTGGCTTTCAGGTGGCCGTGATTTCTCTGGACCAGCAGGGGTATTGGGTTCGCTACCTCACCCCGCAGCCGCACCTGCTGGCGCTCCAGAAGCGGGTGGTTCCCGGGAGCCGCCAGCCGCTCGACCCGCGCGGGCCCTTTCAGACGGTGACCACCAGCGAAGAGCCCGTCCTGCTCCTGGGCATGCGCGAGATCGTCCGCGGCTACTCCGGGGCCGTCGGCCACCCGGCGGTGGAAACGGACCTCGCGCTCGTTCCCGACATCGGCGCGATCGCGCCCCTGCACGTGCGCCGCTCGCAGTGGGGCGCGCTGGTGTTGCTGCACGACGAGCTGGGCGAGGAAGACCTGGCGATCATCCGCCTGTTCGCGCTGCAGCTCGGCTCGGCCATCGAGGTGGCGCAGGGCTTCGAGCTGCTGCAGCGGCGCACCGCGGAGCTCGATCTCGCGCACGAGCTGGCCAGCTCCGGGCCGCGCGCGGACTCCACGGTGCTCTGCCGGCGCGCGCTCGAGACCGTCTCCCGTTCGTCGGAGAGCGAGTCAGCCATGCTGCACCGCTTCGACGTCGACTCCGGCGAGTACGTGCTCGTGGGCGAGGCCTGGGGCTACCAGGGCGCGCTGGTGGAGCGATACCGACGCTTCAAGATCGAGGAAGGGCACCCGCTGGCCCGCGCCCCCCTCGCGGTGAGCGCCCGGGATCTTCCCTTCGATGCGCAGGCGGTGGCGGCAGAGGGCCTTCAGCACGTGGCGATCGTGCCGCTGCAGATCGAAGGCAAGCCGGTCGGGTTGCTCTCGCTGGCGCGCGCGCGCGACGTTCCGTACGGCGAACATGAGCTGCGCTCGGCGGAGATCCTCGGCGTGCAGATGGCCTCGCAGCTCGAGCGCGCCCGGCTCTCCGACGAGAGCACCCGGCTCTACCGCGACCTGAAGAAGTCCTACGACGAGCTCGGCCGCACCCAGCAGGAGCTGGTGCGTCACGAGCGCCTGGCCGCGCTGGGCGAGCTGGCGGCGGTGATGGCCCACGAGGTGCGAAACCCGCTGGGCGTCATCTTCAACTCGCTCACCACCCTCAAGCGGCTGCTGCGCCCGACCGGTGACTCCGAGATGTTGCTCAACATGGTGGGCGAGGAAGCCGATCGCCTCAACCGCATCGTGGGCGACCTGCTCGACTTCGTGCGTCCCTATGAGCTGGTGAAGAAGCAGATGGCGGTGGAGCCCATCATCGCCAACGCGGTCGACGCGGCGGCGCAGTCGACCCTGCACTCGAGCGTGCGGGTGCTGACCGAGTTCCCCCGCGAGCTGCCCCCGTTTCCCCTCGACGCGCACCTGCTCAAGCAGGCGCTGGTGAACTTGATCGTGAACGCGGCGCAGGCGATGCCCCGGGGCGGCACGGTGACGGTGCGCGCCACCGTGGAGCTCGTCCGCGGGGCGCCCTGGCTGGCGGTGCGCGTGCAGGACGAAGGCGTCGGCCTCACCCCGCGCGCGGCCGAGAAGATGTTCCAGCCGTTCTTCACCACCAAGGCGACGGGCACGGGCCTGGGGCTGGCGGTGGTCAAGCGCATCGTCGACGCCCACCTGGGCGAAATCACCGCGCGCGCCAACGATCAAGGCACGGGCACCACCTTCACCGTGCGTCTTCCGCCGACCACCGAGACGCGCTCGGTTTCGCTCACGCCGCCGCGGCCTTCACCTTCGTTTCCGCACGGGTAGCCAGGCCGGCGCGATGGATCAGAACGAGAGCAGCCAGGGCTTGCGGCCTTGGGCGAACTCCAGCGAGCCCTTGAGCCCCACCAGCGCCTGGCTCACCGCGAGCTGCGGCACGCCCGCCTCGAGCTTCACC
>VFKJ01000130.1 GCA_009885595.1 Myxococcales bacterium
CGACCGAACCTGCGGCCGCTTCACCCGTTTCAGTACGGAGCGCACGGGTCTGGCGTTGGAGCCTGGCCTTTGTGGCAGTATCCGCAACACGACGCACCTCACCCGTCCCGTGAACGTCCTTGCTCGAGGTCGAGGGCCACGCGTACCGGGCGACGAAGCAAACCTGCCCTCACCCTGTTCCCTCCCTGCGACCGCGGCCCACCTGCGGTCCAGCCTCTGAGCCGAGCGGGGCCCGTCAATCTGGTCAAGCATCGGCCACTCCTGCGCGATCGCCGGGCCTGAAAGTGGACCCCACGGCAACCCTGTAGGAACGTGTGGCAACCGCAATGGCCGCGCCCCCCATTCTCCTCGTCGCTGACGATCTCTCGGTGATCGCCTCGGTCAAGCGCGTGCTCGCGCGCGAGGGCTACGAGTGCGTGCTCGCCACCAGCGCCGCCGACGCCGTCATCGGCTTCGGGCACCTGCTGCCTGGCCTGATGCTGCTGCAGCCCTCGGTGGAGAGCGATCGCGGCGGCGTGGTGCTGGAAGAACTGCAGGGCCACCCCGACGCGAAGCTCTTGCGCGTGATCCTGCTGGGCGAGACGGTGCCGGGCTTCGCCTGGCCGGTCATCCCGCTGCCGCTCGACCCCGAGTTCTTCGCCAAATCCATCGAAGAGAACCTGCGCACCAACGACACCTCTGGCGGTTGGTCGGTGCGCGAGGCCGCGCCTGCCGCCCAGCCGCCCCCCCACATCGAGCCGTCGCACGAGCCTGATGCCTGGCGCGCCACCAGCCCCCAGGAAGTCGACCCCGACGACGCCCGCGCCCAGGAGGTGCCGGAGCCGCAGGCGATCTTCCCCGATCCCACCCCGCCGACCGCCGCCGAGGCGCTCGAGGACAAGCTGTTCGGCGATCTGGCGGCCGACGTCGAAGCCTCCGCGATGCAGTCCGTGGAGTCCTCGCTCCCCCAGGCCGCCCCCGACGACGAAGAGCTCACCCGCCTCGAAGACGAGGTGCGCGCGGAAGCCCAGCGCCGCCGCCAGTCCCGCGAAGCGCGCGCGGTCACCGTCAAGCCTTCCCCCGAGGTCACGCAGATCATCGTGCTCCCCAGCGCGGCGCCGCCCGGGGAGGAGTCCTTCGAAGATCTCGCCGAGAGCTCGGCCACCCCGCCCTCGCGCGCCGCCGAGGTGCTCGCCCGCGCCGAGCAGATGCTGATCGAGGGCCGCGCCCAGAGCGAAACCCGGGCGCGCGCCGAAGAGGCCGACGAAAGGGCGCTCCGCGAGCAGGCCTCCACCGCCGCCCAACGAGCCGAGCAGGCCGAAGCGCAGGCGCGCACCGAACGCGAGGCCCGCGGCACCGCCAACGAGGAGCTGTTCAAGCTCAAGGACGAGCTCGACCGGGTCAACGCCGAGTTCGGCAACGAGCGCGAGCTGACGCGGGTGCGGCACGAGAACGAGCTCGACACGGTTCGCGCCGACGCCGAAGCCGCGCGGGAAAGCCACGCCGGCCTGCTGCGCACCGAGGCGAAGCTGCGCACCGACGCGGAGCGCGCGCTGGAAGACGAGCAGCAGAAGTCCGCCCAGCTGGAAGCGGAGCTCGGCGAAGCAAGGGACCAGGCGAAGCTGCGCACCGACGCGGAGCGCGCGCTGGGCGACGAGCAGCAGAAGTCCGCCCAGCTGGAAGCCGAGCTGGGCGAAGCGAAGGCCCAGCTCTCCGCTGCCCGCGGCGAGGCCGGCGATCGCGGTGAGCTCGAATCACGGCTGGAGGCGGCCGAGGCGAGGGCGAACGCGCTCGAGGGCCAGGTGGCGCAGCTCGCCCAGGCGCTCGACGCCGTCCGCGCGGGAGCCGGGGAGCTGGCGATCACCCGCAGCCAGCTCGAAGAAGTGCGCGCTCAGCTCACCCAGACCGAGGCCCACCTCGCCGAAGCCCGCCAGTCGCGCGACCAGGCGCAGGCCGAGATGCTCACCCTCGAGGCGGCCCGCGACGAGGCGCAGGCCCAGGTGACCGAGGTGCAGGTGCGGCTGGAAGCGCTCACCGCCGACGTCACCAGCGCCTCCGAGCTGCTGGAAGAGACCGCGCGCGAACGCGACACCCTGCGCGCCCGCATCGCCACCCTCGAGCCGTTCCAGGCGCTCTCCGAGAAGCTGGCCGCCGAGCTCGAGGCTGAGGCCCGCCGCCGCACCGGGCTGGAGGCAGAGCTGGAAGACGCCAGCCGCTCGCTCGACCACACCCGCACCCGCGCCGAGTCGCTGGAAGCCACCGCGGTGCTCGCCAGCGAGAAGGTGAAGGTGCTGGAAGCCCGCGAGGTGATGCCGCTGGCGCTGCCCGGCAAGCGCTCGCTGGGGGTGGCGCGTCATGGCCAGGTCGGGCTCGAGGGGCTCGCCCGCGTCGTCTCCCAGCTGGTCCTCAGCAACTCGGAGGTGCGGCTCGAGCTGGGCACCAGCGGCGGCATTCGCACCTTGTGGTTCAAGCGCGGGCAGGTCATCGCCGCCGAGTCTTCGCTCGAGCACGAGAGCCTGATCGCCCGCGCCCGCCGCGACGGCCTCATCGACAGCAAGCAGGACGCCGAGCTGCGCATGCTCAAGGGCGCCACCCCGCGCGAGCAACTGGAGGCGCTCAAGACCCGCGGCTTCATTCGCGACATCGAGACGGTGCCCCTGGTGCAGCGCTACACCGAGCAGGTCGCGCTCGACGCCTTCACCGAGGAGCAGACGCTCTACCGGCTCGCCGAAGAAGCGCCCCGGCCCGAGGTGCTGCTGGCCACCGTGCCCCGCCCCACCCTGCCGATGCTGGCCGAATCGTTGCGCCGCGCGGTCGCACCCGAGGTGATGCTGGAGCAGCTGGGCGGCGGAGAGAGCGTGCCGGTGGCGACCGACTCCGAGCTCGACCTGCGAGCGCTGGGCTTCTCGGAGCGCGAGCGGAAGATGTTCACCTGGGTCGACGGCGAAGCCACCATCGAAGACCTCTCGCTCGCCTCGGGCCTCAAGCCTGATCTCGCCTTCCGCGCGCTGCTGGTCGCTCAGCTGCTGGGCATCATCGAGGTGCGGCCGGGCCAGAAGAAGTCAGAGCCCGTGTCGGGCCAGCTCGATCTGCAACGCCTCGAGGCCAAGTACGACGAGGTGCAAGACGCCGACTACTTCACCATCCTCGGGCTCCCCCGCGCCGCCGGCACCGAGGACGTGCGCCGCGCCTTCCAGCGCCTCGCGCAGGAGTTCGACCCGCTGCGCTTCTCCGGCCACCCGGATCCCGGCATTCAGCAGCGGGCCCAGGTGGTCGCCAACCTCCTCGAAGAGGCGGCCCGGGCGCTGGAAGACGACCGGCGAAGGGTCGAATATGCCCGTCACCTCCTCGACTGATTGGGCCTGCAAAGGCCCGAAATGACGTCCTTCCCGACCCTGCACGGTTTGCGTGACGGCGAGTGAGGCGTTAAACACCAAGAGCAATGGTTCACGAGATTCTGGTGTGGCCGAACCCGGTCCTGAAGCAGAAGGCGCATCCCGTCGCGAAGGTCGACGACAGCATCCGCACGCTCATCAAGGACCTGTTCGAGTCGATGTACGCAGCGGATGGGGTGGGGTTGGCGGCGCCGCAGGTCGGCGTGCTCAAGAACATCATCGTGCTCGACACCACGCCGCGACAGCCTGACTCGCGGCCGGTGGCGATGGTGAACCCCGAGATCCTCACGCTGGAAGGCAAGTGCACCTACAAGGAAGGCTGCCTCTCGGTGCCCGGCGAGGCCGAAGACGTGGACCGGGCGGCGATCGTCACCGCGCGCTACCTCGATGAGCAGGGCAACGAGCAGACGATCACCGCCGACGGCCTGCTCGCGATCGCCATCCAGCACGAGTGCGATCACCTGAAGGGCGTGATGTTCGTCGACCACATCTCGGCGCTGAAGCGTGAGGTCATCCGCAAGCGCATGAAGAAGATCCAGGCCTCGATGGAAGAGGACGAGGCCGAGGAAGCACCGAGCGGCAAGTCGGCGCGCAAGTCGCAGGCCGAGCTCCGCTGATTGCCTCCCTCTCCCCTGCGGGGGAGAGGGTCGGGGAGAGGGCTTACCTCCTCTTCTTCAACTTCACGCCCTTCTTCGGGCACAACTCCGCCGCCACGCAGCGATGACACTGCGGCCGGAGCGCCTCGCAGCAGCGCCGCCCGTGCCAGATGATCAGCTGGTGGGCCTTGAACCAGAGCTCTTCTGGAAAGACCTTCCGCAGGTCAGCCTCGACCCCATCCGGCTCGCTGCTGGTGGAAAGACCGAGCCGCTTCGAGAGCCTGAGAATGTGCGTGTCGACGGGAAAGGCGTTCTCCCCACCGAGGTGAATGGTGACTACGCCGGCGGTCTTGTTCCCCACCCCGGGCAGCTCCGCGAGCTCGGCGCGGGTGAGCGGCACTGCTCCGCCATGACGCTCCACCAGCACCTGCCCCAGCTTGAGCAGGTTCTTCGCCTTGTTCCGGAAGAGGCCGACCGTCTTCAAGTACCCCTCGAGCTCGGCCTGGTTCGACTTCGCGTAGTGGGCGGCGGTGGGGAAACGCGCGAACAACGCCGGCGTCACCAGGTTGACCCGCTTGTCGGTGGTCTGGGCGGAGAGCGCGACCGCCACCACCAGCTCGAGGGGCGTGCGGTAGTCGAGCTCGATCTTCGCCTCGGGCATGGCGGCGTCGAGGCGGGTGACGATCTCGATCGCGCGGGCGCGGCGGGCGTCCCTGGTCTCTCGTCCTGATGGCACGGCCATGGGCCTCCCTTGCCACCGCCACCGGCTGAGGCAACGAAGAACGGCGTGGTACCCTCCGATCGTGCTGCGCGGGTTCCCCATGGTCGTGCTGGTGCTGGCGGGCTGTGCCACCACCCCCGCACCGCGAATGAGCTTCGAAGAAGCGGCCGGCCGCCCCACGCGCTCGAACTCCGCCGACACGCTCGACGCCGCCCTCGCCCGCTTTCTCGCCTCGGCGCGAGAGGTGCGGGTGAACGCGATCACCGGCGCGCCCATGCCCGCCGCCCAGGTGAGCGCGTGGGGCGAGCTGCTCGACGACGCCGAACGTTTCGTGGCGCAGAAGGCAGACGCGAAATGGACGGGCGAGGCTTCCAGGGCGCGGCTGCAGCTGGAGACCGAGTTCCAGACCGACGCGCACACCTTCGGAGACATCCCCGCGGCGGTCGCCGAGCGCGTGCCCCGCACCTTACGGGCGCTCACCCGGCGCATCAGCGCGCTCACCCGCCGCACCCGCGCGGTCGACCCGAAGCGCTTCCGCTGGCCGGTCTCCCCGCTGGTGATCTCCTCGCCCTACGGCTCGCGCATTCACCCCATCGCCGGTGAGCCGCGCTTCCATGCGGGCATCGACCTCGAGTTGCCCCCGGAGCAGCCGGTGCGCGCCGCCGAGATGGGCACGGTGGTGTTCTCCGCGTGGAACGGCGCTCACGGCAAGCAGGTCGAGCTGCAGCACGACGCGCACTGGTCGACCCGCTACAGCCACCTCGACGTGTTGCTGGTGCGGCCGGGCACGGTGGTGAAGAAGGGTCAGCGCATCGGGCTGTCCGGACAGACGGGGCTGACCACCGGGCCGCACCTGCACTTCGAGCTGCGCCGCGATGGCGACGCCCTCGATCCCGAGGTGTTCCTCGAGCTGCCGGCCACCGGCCCGCCGCTCATCTCGGAGCGACCATGAGCGCGATCCTCGACCAACTCGCCCACCTCGCCTTTCACCGCGCCTCGCCTGCCGAGGCGAACACCGCCATCGAGGAGGTGCGCCTGGCGCGCTCCGAAGGGGGACAGGAGGCCGTCAGCTACGAGGTGGCGTTGCCGGCGCTGGCCCCCGACGAGTTCCTCACCACCAAGGTGCTGCCGAAGCTGACGTACTTCCTCGACTGCCGCGGGGTGAAGGTGCCCGGCAGCGGGGCGGTGTTCGTGTCGATGTTCTCGCCCGAGGGGCTGCTCTTCGTGGAAGCGGGCCCGATGGTGGAGGTGCTCGCCAAAGCGCGCGGCCTCACCCTGGCCGAGACGGTGCGGCGCTATGGCTCGGACGGCAAAGGCGACCCGGCGCTGCTCGGTGGCTGAGCCCCTTCCGCTCACCCCGAGCGAAGTCGAGGGGGCCCGGAGCGCGTCCCTCGACTCCGCTCGGGATGAACGGGGGGATGGGGCCCGCAACGACGAAGGCCCCGAGCCGAAGCTCGAGGCCTTCAGGTCATGCCCTGCCTTCAGCGAAGTCGAAGGGTCAGAGCGTGGCCTTGAGCTCCTTGGCCGGGCGGAAGCCGATGGTCTTGGTGGCCTTGAGCTTCATGATCTCGTTCGTCTGCGGGTTGCGGATCTTCCGCGCCTTGCGGGTGCGGATGGTCCAGGTCCCGAAGCCGGGGTAGCTGAAGCGGCTGTCCTTCTTCACTGCGCCGCCGATGTTGTCGAAAACAACGTCGATGAGCTCCGCGGCCGACTTCTTGGTCAGCCTGGTCTGCTCAGCAACCGCCTCAACGAGCTCTGCCTTGGTCATGTGTGCTCCCTCCCGATCGCGATGTCCCCACCGCGAAGGCGGCAGGAGATAGCAAACTCAAAGCACCCAAGTCAATGTAATACATACAGATTTCGGCGATCACCGATGTCTGATCTGAAAGATCGGCGCCCCGATCAGGACGCGCCGCCAAACACCCGAAGCAGCCCGGGAAACCGCCTCGGGCGTGATCGGAGACCGCGCGTTTCCGATCTGCTCTTCGTCCTCGTGCTGGTGGCTGGCTGCGCCCACCCGCCCCTCTCCCCCACGCGCGAAGAAGTACACCGGGTCGTGCTCTGGGTCGACGCCTTTTCCACCGCGGGAGGTGACGGCTCGAGCGCGCACCCGCTCAAAGCGGTGCCGCAGCCGGTACCCACGGGGGTCACGATTTACCTGCGCAGCGGGCTCTACCCCGGGCCGTTCGTGCTCGGCGCCGGCACCCGTATCGAGGGGAGCGGCGAGGTAGTGCTCACCGGGGAGGCGGGGCAGACGGTGATCACCGCGACGAACGCCACCCTCGAAGGGCTGTCCATCCAGGGCGGTGCGATCGGCCTGGAGGCGGGCCTGGGCGTGGTGGTGACGCGGGTCCACTTCAGCGGCCAGCGCGCGCAGGCCGCCCTGGTGCACGGCGAGCTGAAGCTCTCGGACTCCACCTTCGAGGCGAGCGTGGAGGGCATCGACGGCGTGCGCGTCGAGCCCCGCGCCGCCCTGATCGCCAGCGGGGTGAAGTTCCAGGGCGGCTTCAAGCGCGCGGTGGTGAGCGACCAGGGCAGGCTCGAGCTGCGAGGGGTTTCCGGTGAGGGGACGAAGACGCTCGTGAACGCGACCGGCTCGAGCAGCGTGCTCTTTGACCTGCACGCCGCGCGCGGCAGCGGCCCTGCCCTCTTCTTCTCCGGGGGAAAGGTGTCCATCACGGGCGCCGAGGTGACCGGCCACGAATACACGGTGCTGCTCTTCCGTGGGACCGACGCCACCATCTCCGGCCTTCGCGCGCGCGGCGCGGTGCAAGCGTGCGTCAGCGCCATCGAGTCGAAGCTGAGCCTCTCTGACTCGTCGCTCACGGGGTGCGGGCCCGCGGGCGCGGTCACCCTGCAGCACGCCCAGACCACCCTGACGAAGGTCGAGATCACCTCGGCCCGCGAGCTGGGGGTGCTGGTGAAGAACGGCACCTTGCGGCTCGAGGGCGTGCGCATCTCGAAGGTCACCGCCGCGCCGGACCAATCGGGCGGCGACGCGCTCCACGTCAGGGACGAGGCGGTGGTGAACGGCACGGGCGAGCTCACCTTGAGCGATCTGGGCGGCTCGGGCCTCTTCGCCACCACCTGGTCGAAGGTGACCCTGGGCAGCCTCACCGTCGAGCGCGCCCGCAGCTCGGCCCTCTTCCTGGAACGCGAGGCGCAGCTGCGCGTCGAGACGCTGCTGGTGCGCGGCGGGAGCGGGCCTGCCCTGGTGGTGACGGAGCGCGCCACCGCCCAGCTGGGCTCCCTGTCGGTGGCCGGCGGCAACGAGCTGCCGGTGTTCGCCGACTGTCAGGCCGGCGCGAAGGTGACGCTCGGCCGGCTCGAGTCCACGGTGCAGCAACTGCCCAGCGGCTGCGTCACGCTGCCTTCGACGAAGTGAGCGCTTCCTCGAGGTGGCTCTCGAGGAAGCGGCTGATCACCGGGTACACCTCGACGTGCGCCTGCTTGCCGACGAGCAGATCGCCGTGCCCGTACTCCGCCGAGTGGCCGTAGCTCTTCCCGAAGAGCACCAGCTCGCGCTTGGGGGCGGTGAGCAGCTCGAAGTAGGTGCGCATCAGATCGGGCGGGGCCAGGAAATCCACCGTGCCGCCGATCACCAGCGTCGGCACCGCCAGCGCCGCCAGCCCGGGTCGGTAGTCCTGCTTCAGATCGAGCGAGCGGAAGACGCCATTTCGCATCCAGTCCTCCAGTTGCCGCAGCACGCCCCTCCACATCGGCGCGAACACGTTGGCCACCAGGAAGCGCTGGGTGACGCCGTCGAGGTTGCGCAGGTTGGCGGTGGTGCGCGCGATCGAGGGAGGCGTCGTCCACCCCGCGAAGGGCGCCAGCAGCCGCAGCAGCGTCGAATCGAACTGACCCCAGAGGGCGGCCAGGCGCGCCAGCCGCACGAACTCCGGGAGGGCGCGCGGGAGCGAGAGGAAGACCGGAGAGCCGATCGTCACCAGCACAGCGATTCGATCTTTTAACGTGGACGATGAGGCCGCCAGCGCCACCAGCCCGCCCATGGAGTGGCCGACCCACGCCACCTGCCTGGCGCCGGAGTGCTTGCACACCGCGTCCACCAGCGCGGGGAGATCGAACTTCACGTGATCGTCGAAGCTCGCGTCCCACGGCCCTTCGTCGGGCGCGCTCGACGTCCCCGCCCCGCGCAGGTCCACGGAGTAGCAATCGAAGCCCGCCTCCGAGAGGAACTTCGCGAGGTTCTGCGGCGCTCGGAATTCCATGATCCGGTGGTTGTTGGCCAGGCCGTGGCACAGCACGACGGGCAGCGCGAACCGCCGCCGCACCGCGGGCCGATGCCACGCCACCACCGTCCACCCGTCAGCGGTGCGCACCTCGACCCGCTGCGCGCCCTGCTCGAGGGCGTACCACCACGAGACGAAGGCCACGTCGAGCGCTACGAACAGGGCCACGGACAGAAGGATGATCAGCCACACGCCGCGCATGATGCAGGCTGGTATGGTCCGCCGTCCATGCTCAGGGTCGCTTCATGAAGCTCCGTGATCTGATGTTCGTGTTGCCGAACCTGTTCACGGTCTCGTCAATCTTCTGCGGCTTCTACGCCATGACGCTCTGTGCGGGTGAAGCCGGCCCGCTGCAGCTGTACCAGGCGGCGCTGGCGATCTTCTTCGGCATGTTCTTCGACGCGTTCGACGGCCGGGTGGCGCGGCTGACCAAGACGCAGAGCCTCTTCGGCCAGGAGCTCGACTCGCTGGCCGACGTGGTGTCGTTCGGCGCCGCCCCGGCGCTGCTGGTGTGGAAATGGGCGCTGGCGGGCCTGGGCATCGTGGGCGTGCTGGCGGCCTTCCTCTTCGCGGCGTGTGGTGCGCTGCGCCTGGCGCGCTTCAACGTGCTGGCCATCAAGTCGCCGCACGGAGGCGCCTCGAACTTCTTCGTCGGCATGCCGATTCCCTTCGCGGCGTGCGGCGTCATCTCGATGATCATCGCCTTCCAGAACGCCCGCGGCGGCCCGCTGCCGGCCGAGGCGCAGTGGCCGGTGCTCGGGGTGGTGGTCTTCCTCGCGCTGCTGATGGTGTCCACGGTGCGCTACCGCACCTTCAAGGACGTCAAGCCCAACCCCAGGAGCGCCGCCGTGCTGCTGGGCGTGATCATCACCGGCGTGGTGGTGGGCGTGGTGTCTCACCCGGCCTGGGTGCTGGTCACCTACTTCGGGCTCTACCTGCTGTCTGGGCTGGTGGAGTCGGCGCTGATGCTGCGCAAGTACCTCTTCGAGCGGCGCGCCGCGGCCACCGCCATCGCCGACGTCATCGACCAGGACGAAGACGAGAGCGAGAAGGACGACGTCGAGGACGAAGAGGTGCTCTAAAAACCGCTCGGGTGAGCTACACCCCGGGCCGTGCGCATCGAGACGATCTGTACCGGCGACGAGCTCCTCACCGGCCTGACCAGCGACACCAACAGCCGCTTCTTTCAGGAAGCGCTGCTCGAGCGCACCGGCCTCACCGTGCGGCGCAGCGCGGTGGTGGGCGATCGCAAGGACGACATCATCTCGGCGCTCGACGAGGCCGCCGGGCGCTGTGACGTGGTGCTGGTGTCGGGCGGGCTGGGGCCCACCTCCGACGATCTCACCGCCGAGTGCGCCGCCACCGCCGCCGGCGCGCCGCTGGTCGAGAGCGCCGAGGCGCTGCGTCACCTGGAACAGCGCTTCAAGGATCGCGGCATCGTGCTGACCGACAACAATCGGCGGCAGGCGTTGGTGCCGCAGGGCGCAGAGGTGGTGCTCAACGCCGAGGGCAGCGCGCCGATGTTCATTCAGACGCGCAAGGCCTGTGTGCTGTTCTTCGTGCCCGGCGTGCCGCGCGAGTATCGCCACCTGATGAGCGAACAGGTGGTGCCGCGCATCGCCGCGCTCAGGGGCTCGACCGAAGTGCGCAAGCTGGCGCTGCTGAAGACGGTGGGCTTGCCCGAGTCGCACCTCGACGCGCGGGTCAAGCCGCTCTCACAGAAATATCCCGACGTGGTGTTCGGCTTTCGCACCCACCCGCCCGAGAATCACTTGAAGCTGCTGGCTACCGGCTCGAACGAAGCAGAGGCGAGCGCGCTGCTCGAGCAGGTGGTCGCTGAAGCGCGCACGCTGCTCGGACCCAGCTGCTTCGGGCGCGACGCCCAGACCCTGCCCGGCGTGGTGCTCTCGGCGCTCAAGCAGCGCAAGCAGTACCTCGCGCTCGCCGAGAGCTGCACCGGCGGAATGATGGCGCAGCAGCTCACCGCCGAGCCCGGCGCGAGCGACGCGTTCTACGGCGGGGCGTGCACGTACCTGGAAGACGCCAAGACCCAGTGGGCCGGCGTCCCCGAAGGCCTGCTCGCGCAGTACGGCGCGGTCTCGAGCGAAACAGCCGAGGCGATGGCGAAGGGCGTGCTGGCGCGCACCGGCGTGCAGTGGGTCGTGAGCACCACGGGCTGGGCCGGCCCCAGCGGCGGCGACGCGCAGAACCCGGTGGGCACCGTGTACCTCGGCCTCGCGGGGCCGTTCGGCGTCCAGGTCGAGAAGCACCGCTTTCACGGAGATCGCGAGCGCGTTCGCGCCTTCGCCACCGCCACCGCGCTCGATCTGTTGCGCAAGGCCCTCGGAGGAACCCCGTCATGAGTCAGCAGCTCGCCGCGCCCACCAACGCTCCCGGACCCAAGGCCGCCTCGGGGCAGGCGCTCCGCCTCTGGCTGTCGGCGTACCGGGTAGAGGTCACGCTCTTCGCGGTCGCCTTCTTCGTGCTGGCGGCCTTCAGCGCGCAACGCTTCTGGCGCCAGAGCGCCGCGCCCCACTTCGTGTACCAGAGCAAGGCGTGGCTCGAGGGCCGGTCCGACATCGATCCCCAGGTGCTGCCCAACCTGGAGGACTGGGCGTGCGTGCGCGAGGTGGGCGGCCAGAAGGTGCGTTGCACTGGCCAGGCGCTGCAGAGCGACCGCTGGTACTCGTCGTTCCCCTGGTTCCCCGCGGTGGTGATGCTGCCGTTCGTGGCGGTCAACGGGTACCAACTCAACGACACCAGCTTCGGGGTGATCGTCGGCGCGCTCGCGATCGCGCTCTTCTACGCGATGCTGCGGCTGCTCAAGGAGGTCGAGGGCACCAAGACCACGCGCATGGATGACGCGCTCACCTCGCTGCTGCTCGGCTTCGGGACGCTGTTCTTCTACGCGGCGATCCGCGGCGAGGTGTGGTTCTCCGCCGAGGTGATGGGCATCGCCTTCACCGCGCTCTACGTGCGCAACGCGGTCGGCGCGCGCCACCCGGTGCTCGCGGGCGTGTTCTGGTCGATGGCGGTGCTCACCCGCACGCCGCTGTTCTTCACGGGGTTGTTCTTCTTCCTCGAGCTGGCGGCCCCCGAGCGCGGCACGCGGCTGGCGCAGCTCAAGGCGTTCTTCTCGGCGCCCGGTGCGAAGTTGAAGACGCTCGGCCGGTTCGTGATGGGCGCAGCGCCGCTGGGCGTGCTGGCGGCGCTCTACAACCTGAACCGCTTCGGCAGCCTCACCGAGTTCGGTCACAAGTTCCTCTTCAACAACCGCGTCAACCACGACATCGACACCTTCGGGTTGTTCAGCTTCCACTACCTGGGGCGCAACCTCGACGCGGCGTTCCTCAAGTTGCCCAGCCTCGGCACGAACCCGCTGCTGCTCGGTTACGACGCCTGGGGGCTGTCGCTGGTGATCACCCTGCCCCTGCTGGCGCTGTGCCTGGTGCCGGCGACGCAGCAGAAGCGCGCGCTGCAGGTGATCGCGGCGTTCGCCGGCCTGCTGGTGGCGTCGTCGATCTTCACCGCGCTGCCGCCGCCTCCCGCAGAGCCGCCCATCGGGTGGCGCCCCCTGGCGCTGTGGCTGCTGCTGGCCCTGGTGCTCGCCTTTCTGGCCTGGAGCGCCTGGCAGTGGGTCACCGCCAAGGACGCGCCGCGGCTGCTGGCCCCGGTGCTGCTCACCCTGCTCGCCTGCATGCTGCCGGGGCTCGCCTACCAGAACACCGGCTACGCGCAGTTCGGGTTCCGCTTCAGCCTCGACTACACCCCGTACCTGTTGATGCTGATCCCGCTGGGAGGGTGGAGCTGGAAGAAGCCCCTGCCCATGACGCTGGCGCTGCTGTCCGTGCTGGTGAGCTTCTGGGGAGCCGTGGGCTTCAGGGGGTACACCGAGTTGATGCGAGGTTGGTGATGAGCACGCCGCGCTGGCACACCCGCGAAGACAGCGGTCTGCGCGTCGATCGCGCGGGCCGGTGGTGGCACGACGACGAGCCCATCGAGCACCCGAACATCATCGAGGCCTTCAACCAGGGCCTGCGGGTGAATGAGGAGGGGCGGTACGAGCTGCACTTCGGCAACGACTGGTGCTTCGTCACGGTCGAGCACTGCGCGTTCACGGTGGTAGCGGTGGACGAGGGTTCCGAGGAGCGGCTCTCGGTGCGGCTGTCGGATCGCACGGCCGAGTGGCTCGATCTCGCCTCGCTCACCCAGGATGACGAAGGGGTGTTGGTGGCGAAGGTGAAGGAAGGCAAGGCGCGCGCCCGGTTCTCCAGGGAAGCCCAGTTTCAGCTCGCGGAGCGCCTCGAAGAGGTCGAAGGTGGCCTGGTGGTGAAGGTCGGCGGTAAGCAAATTCCTGTCTCGCTCTCCCCCAAAGGGGGAGAGGGTCGGGGAGAGGGGTAGACCAATCGCTGGTAGGTTGAACGGGTGCTGCCGCTCGTCGTCCTTGCCGTCCTTGCCGTCGATGCAGGTGTCCTCACTGAAGACGCAGGCATCCCTTCACAACGCCTCAACGCCCAGCCGCTCAACCGGAAGGTCGACGACGAGCGGGTCGAGCGGGTGCTCGCTTCCTTGTCCACCCGGGAGCGCTGCGGCCAGCTGATCCTCGCCTACCCGCAAATCGATCGCGTCGGTCCGGTCGAAGTGGGCGGCATCCTCTTCGTGGGCAACTCGCTCAAGAACATCGCCAAGGCCAAGGCGAAGATCGACGCCACCCGGGTGCGCGCGAAGATTCCGCCCTTCGTCTCGGTCGACATGGAAGGCGGTCCCTCCAACCGGATGAAGAGCGTGCGCGGCCTGCGCACCATGCCCTCTGCCCGCGAGTTGGCGCTGATGGAAGACGCCGAGGTGAAGCGCTGGGGGCGCCGCGTGGGCGAGGCGATGAAGGCGGTCGGCCTCAACATGAACCTCGCGCCGGTGCTCGACGTCGCGCCCTCGGGGCACATGGAGCGAAACGGCCGCAGCTTCAGC
>VFKJ01000834.1 GCA_009885595.1 Myxococcales bacterium
ACGATGGGCAGCAGCGCCGGGAGGAAGAGGGTCTTGAGCGAGAAGAGCACTCCGAGGACGACCCAGATGGCGAGGATGGCGAGGTGGGAAGCGTTCTTCATGGCGTTCATGTGCGGCTCCTTGTGCGGCGGGTGTGAACATCAAACGCCCCGCGCTCAAAAAGGGTGAGGAACAAGAAACGCCATCATTGATAAGCTGGCGGATATGATGAACCTGCAGCGGCTCGAGGGTTTCTATTGGGTTGCGAAGACCCAGGGCTACGCGCGCGCGGCCCGGGCGTTCCCGTACCCGATCACCCAGCCCGGGGTGCACCAGCAGGTGCGCCGCCTGGAGGAGGAGCTGAACGTCAAACTCTTCGAACGGGTGGGCAAAGACAGGGTGGTGCTGACGCCGCGGGGGCAGGTGCTGTTCGACGCGGTGGTGGGCTTCTTCGAGCAGCTGCCGGTGATCGAAGCGCGGGTGCGGGGTGGGGTGGTGGGCGGCACGCTCAAGATGCACGCCGCGGGTCACCTGCTGCGGCACCTGGTGCCGGAGTGGCTTCGGCGGCTGCAGCTCAAGCGTCCCGACATCACGGTCGCCCTCACCGACGTGCAGACCGCGGATCTCTCGCTGTTGCGGTCCGGCGAGACCGACGTGTTGATCGACTGGCTGCCCGAGATCCCCCCCGACATCGCGACCCGGGAGATCGGCCGCACCGAAGGGTGGATCGTCGCGCCTTCGCACGGGCCGTTCGCGCAGAAGGGGAAGCTGACCTTGAGCGCGCTCGCTGCCGTTCCCTTCATCGCGTACCACAGCGATCGCACGCTCAAGGGGCTGCAGCTCGAGGCGCTGCGGCAGCACGACGTGCGGGCGCGCGAGGCGTTCGCGGCGGACTCGTCAGACACCATCCTCGGGTTCGTGGCCGCGGGGCTGGGCTTCTCGCTGGTGCCGTGGCTGACCGCGGCGGGACCGAAGCTGGCTGGGGTGGTGGCGCAGAAGCTCGAGCGACCGGCGGCGTCGTTCCCCATCTACGCCGCCTGGCGCAAGGGGAGCGGACTTCACCCGTTGGTCGAAGCGGCGCTGGAAGTGGCGCCTTCGCGCTGATCTTCCGGCGGGAGCTTGAGCAGCGAGAGCGACAGCGCCCACAGCCGATCCTGCGCGGCGACGTCGCGGCTGAAGGGCGAGGGTTCCTTCTCTTCCGTGCCCTCGAAGTAGCGGCCGCTGATCCCCTCGAGCGCCGGAGCGGTGGCGAGGTGCAGCGGCCCCAGCGCACCTTCGCTGGCACTGAGTTGGCCGCGCGGCGGGTTGGCGTGTGGGGGCGCTTCGCGATTGAGCTCGGTCTTCACCACGCCTGGGTGCACCGCGTTCACCGTGACGCCGCGGCCCTCCAGTCGCCTCGCCAGCGCGAGGGTGAACATCACGTTGGCGAGCTTCGACTGCCCGTACGCGAGGCTGCCGCGGTGCTTGCGGACCTTGAACATCGGGTCCTCGAAGTCGAGCTCGGCCTCGAAGTGCAGCGACGAGGTGAGCACCACCACCCGAGACGGCGCGCTGCGCTCGAGCGAGGGCTGCAGCAGGTGCGTGAGGAAGAAGGGGCCGAGGTGATTGACGCCCAGGGTCAGCTCGAAGCCGTCTTCGGTCTTGCGCCGGGTGCGCGGCCAGAGCCCGGCGTTGTGGACGAGCAAGTCGAGCCTGGGGAACTGCGCCTCGAACTTCGTCACGAAGTTCCTGATGCGCGGGAGGTTGGCGAGATCGAGCCGAATCACCACGGCGTTGGAGTTGCCGGTGCTGGCGATCAGCTCGTCGCGCGCCTTCTCGCCCTTCGCGAGATCGCGGCAGGCGAGCACCACGGTGGCGCCCTTGGCGAGCAGCCCGCGCGCGGTCTCCAGGCCGATTCCCGTGTTGGCTCCGGTGACGATCGCGATCTTGCCGTTCATCAATCGGCTTGTGTCACGTTTGCCGTACGCTGCGTCCGCTGAACTTCCAGGGAGGCGGCATGAGGCGGACGGGTTGGCTGGTGGTGGCGGTGCTGGTGACGGGGTGCGCGACGACGCCGAAGTGGGCGGCGGCCACCACTTTCGTGATCGCTCGGTCCAACGACATCGAGACCGCGTCACGCTGAAAAATGCCGCCCCATCGAGCAGC
>VFKJ01000752.1 GCA_009885595.1 Myxococcales bacterium
ACGAAAAAGGGGACAGGCTGCTTTTGCTCGCGGGCTCGAGGTCACTGGGGGAGCAAAAGCAGCCTGTCCCCTTTTACCCCAGCGCGACGCCGACGCGCTGGCGCAAGCGGAAGAAGTCGTCGGTGAGCGCGAAGGTGATCAGCTCACGCAAGTCGGCGCGCCCCTGCACCGCCTGGGCGATCGCCTCACCCGTCTCGGGCCTGGCCTGGGTGCTCGCCATCTCCTCTTTCAGGATCAGGTTGAGCCCCGCCGTGGGATCGGCCGAGACCAGCAGGCCGGCGCGATCGGCCGCGAACATCAACCCCTGCACGATCGGCTCGATCGCCACCTTGGTGAGGTCGGCGGCGGCGAGCGCCGGCTCCTCGAGGATCCGCAGCGCCTTGCGCGAGTACGCGCGCCGCAGCTGCTTGCTCTGCTCTTCGTTGCGCCGCCCCAGCCCGTCGAAGTTCGGCTGGTGAATGCGCACCGAGTTGCCCAGCACGTCGGCGAGCTCCGGGGGCGACAGCTTCCTCAAGATGGCCGACTTGTCGAACAGCGCCATCGCCGCGCGCCCGTAGAGGAAGCGCTGCTCGCGAATGTTGAAGCGGCGCACCACGTCGGGCCCCAGGCACACGCCCAGCGGCTCGGTGGTCTCCAGGAACACCAGGCCGCGCTTGGCCTGGTAGGCCTCGAACTCCTCGAGGCCGAAGAGGGTGGTGACCACCTGCAGCGCCTTGAACACCGCGTGGTCGCTCTTGAGCCGATCGGCCTTGCGATCGATGCCCGCCAGCTCGAACTGCGGCGGGTAGAGCTTGAAGAACTGATCGCCCACCGCGCGCAGCACGTCGGCGATCGGGTGGCGCGCGGCCACGGGGTGCAGGGTCACCAGGTCGGTGATCTGCAACGAGCCCTTGAAGTCGCCGCTGAGCCGATTGCGGCCCTCGCCGTAGAACGCCGCCTCGATCTCGGTGGCCTGCTTGAGGAACACCAGCAGCGACGCCGCGCAGAAGGCCTTGTCGATCTGCTTGAGCCCTTCCCACAGGCGGAAGAGCGCGTGCAGGCTGTCGGCGCGCGTGGGGTCGAGGCGGATGATGTTGCGGTGCGCTTCGATGGCGAGCGCCGAGGACGCCCCGTCACGGCCGTAGAGCTCGGCGAGCGCGCTCCAGGCGGAGATCTGCGTGGGATCGAGCTCGAGCACTTGCCGCAGGGTGGCGATGCCCCGGGGGGGATCGTCGAGCGAGCGCGCGTAGAGCGAGGCGATGCGCAGCTTGAGCGCCACCACCTTCTTCACGTCTGACGCCTGCTGCGCCTGCTGTTCCAGCATGGTGGCCAGCTCGGGCAGCGAGCCGGTGCGCTCGTAGAGGGTGGCGAGCCGGTCGAGCGTCGCCGGGTCGCCCGGCATCAGGTCGAGCGCCTTGCGATAGAGCGTGATCGCCTGGGCGATGTCGCCAAAGCCCTCGTCGGTGATGCGCGCCAGCGCCAGGGTGTGCCGCGCCCTGATAGCCGGTGAAGGGTCGAGCTCGAGCAGCCGGCGCATGCAGTCGGCCGCGCCCGTCCAGTTGCGGCTGTGGCTGTGAATGTTCGCCAGCCGCTCCAGCGCTTCCACCGAGCCGGGCTCAGTGGCGAGCGCCGTCTGCAGGTGCGCCGAGGCCCGGGTCATGTCGCTCAAGTGGTCGTGGTACAGCGCGCCCAGCTTGAGGTGAAGGCGCGAGAGCACCCTGGGGTCGCCGCCCTGCTGCACGCGCACCGCGAAGGCCGCCGCGGCCTCGGCGTAGTCCTGGTTCTCCAGCGCCAGCACGCCCTTGAGCTCGAGCGCCTCGGAGAAGGTGGGCATGGCCATCAGGGTGCGATCGAGCATCGCCATCGCCCGGTCGCGATCCTTGAGCGCGTCGAGGCTGATGCGGGCGGCGTCGTAGAACTCCTTGGCCGCGGCCAGCAGATCCTTCTGCGCCAGCTTGGCCTCGCCGCGCTTCTCGTGAAGGGTGGTCAGCTCGGCGGCGCCGCCCTTGCGGGCGAGCATGTCCTCGAGCGCGGGGCCCGCCTCGGGGTGCAGCGGCTCGTACGCCAGCACGCGCTGGAAGAGCGCCTCGGCGGCCGCGTCGTTGTGCTCGACGTCGCGCGCGAGCCGGGCGGCGTCCATCATCGCGCTCAGCGCCGTCTGGGGATCACGGGCGGTCTGCGCGATCACCTCCCAGGTGGCGCGGGCGCGCGGGTGATCGGCGAGCTTGAGGTAGCAGCGCAGCTGTCCCTGCAGGGCAGGGTAGAGGTCGGGCGCCGACTGCAGGCAGCCCTCGTAGGCCTTGAGCGCGCCCACCACGTCCCGCAGCCGGTTCTCATGGAGATCGCCGATGCGCAGCTGCAGCTGCAGCAGGTCGGCCGAGTCGGTCGCGCTCAGGCGCCGTTGCTCGTACAGCGCGATCAGGCCCTTGCCGTCGCCCACCTTCTGCAGCGCCTTCTCCAACACCAGGCCCAGCGCCTCGTCGGTGGGGTCGGCGAGGTAGGCGGCCTTGAGCTGCTCCAGCACCTCGGGCGCGGGGGGCGCGTTCGGGTCTTTCGCCTCGACGTTCGAGAGCTTGATCGCCGCCGCCAGCTTGTCGTCGCCGATCGCCTCGGCGATGCGGGCCCGCAGCTCGGCGCGGCGCGGCTTGTCGTTGGCGCGAATGCGCTCGAGCAAACGCAGGGCGGTGAGGTTCACCTCGTCGAGCGCGAGCGCCGCCTCGCAGCAGGTCGCCGCGCGCGTGGGCTCGTTGATGCGATCGAGGTAGAGCCGCGCCAGCTTGAGCCAGGCGGCCACCTTGGCGGCGTCGGTGCCGGTCTGGGTCTGCCGATCGAGCAGCACGATCAGCTCCTTGACGTCGTCCTTGGTGGTCAGCAGCCGCTCGAGCTGTTGCAGCGCGGTGGTGTGGTTGGGCGCCAGCCGCAGCACCTCGTGGTACGCCTCGATCGCCGCGTCGGGCTTCTGCAGCTGATCTTCCCAGATGGCGGCTGCCTGGAAGATGGCGTTGGCGCGCTCGGTCGGATCGCTGCGATTGGCCGCCTCGGCCCGCAGGATCTCGATGAGCGACTCCCAGTTGCCCTGGGTGCGGTAGATGCGCGCCAGCGAGCGCAGGGCGGCCACGTGGTGGGGTGCCAGCGTCAGCACCTCGCGGTACGAGGAGATCGCCTCGTTCAGGTCCTTCACCTTCTGCTCGAACAGCTCGCCCACCTTCTGCACGAGGCTGGCCGCCTGATCGGTCGAGGGCGCGATCTCGGCTTCCGCCCGGTACATCTTGATCAGCGCTTCCCAGCGGCCGTCCTGGCCGTAGAGCCGCCCCAGCGCGCGCAGGGCGGGCAGGTAGGCGGGCGAGAGCTGCAGCACCCGTTCCCACGCCTGGATGGCGGCGGGGCGATCTTTGAGCTGCTCCTCGAAGATCTCGGCGTTGCGGTGCGCGAGCGAGACGATCTGCTTGGTGTCGGTCGCCAGCCGCGTCTCCGCCTCGTGGAGATCGAGCAGGTCCTGCCACTTGCCCCCGCGCTCGTAGAGCCGGCCGAGGTTGCGCAGGGTGGGCAGGTGATCGGGCGTGAGCTCGGAGACGCGCTTGAGGCACTCGATGGCGTGCTCGACGTCGTTGAGCCGGTCTTCGTAGAGCGCGGCGATCTTGTTGAGCGTCGAGACCTGCTGCTCGCGATCGCTGGTCTGCAGCAGGTCCTGCTCGTACATCGCCACCAGCTCGGTCCACTTGCCCAGCCGCTCGTAGAGGCGAATGAGCGCCTTCTGCGCCGGCAGGTAGCCGGGCGAGAGCTGGAGGCACTCGTTGTAGCGGGCGAGGGCGTCGTCGATCTGGTCGAGCCGCTCTTCCAGCGTCTCGGCGGCCTTGTAGATACGCCCGGCCTTCTGCCGGGGATCGTCGATCGCCGCGGCCTCGGCGTCGTAGGTGGCCAGCAGGCCCTGCCAATTCTGGGCGCGGTAGTGCAGCTTGCCCAGGCCCGCGAGCGCGCCGGTGTGACCCGGCACCCGCGCGAGGATGGCGTGATAGCGGCCCACCGCTTCGGTGTCGCGCTGCAGCTGCTCGTAGAGGGTGGCCAGGCGCTGGTTGATGCTGACGAACTCGCTCTCGTCGGGGTTGGCGTTCGCCCAGGCCGACAGCACGTCGGCCAGCTCCTCGAAGCGGCTCTGGCCTTCGTAGATGCGCGCCAGCTCGGAGAGGATTAGCGGATCGCCGGGGCTGACCCTTCGCGCGGCCAGCAGCGCCGCCAGCGCGTCTTCGGGCCGGTTGAGCCGCTCGTAGGCCTTGGCGATCTGAAGGAAGGTCGGCGCGGCCGACACCCCCTGGCCCTCGGCTTCGGCGGCCAGGGCGGCCAGCTCTTCGTCGACGGTGCCCTCTCGCTGGGCAACCCGCTTCATGGCCGCCAGCAGCTGGGGATCGCGGCGATCGAGCGCGAAGGCCTGGCGGAAGACCTCGGCGGCGCCGCGGGGGTTCTTGAGGCGGTCTTCCAGCAGCAGCCCGGCCGAGGTGAGATAGACCGCCTTGGCGGTGGGCTCGCTGAGCGCGTCGGCGAGCAGGCGGTACACCTCGACCAGCGCGGGGTAGTCGGCCTTCTCCGAGTAGACCTGCTCGAGCTGCACCAGCAGCGTCACGTCTTCGGGGCGCAGCTCGAGGCACTGCTGGATCACCATGGCCGCGTCGGCCTCGCGGGACAGCCGCTGCTCGAGGATCTGCCCCTTCTCGAAGAGCAGCGCGGCGCGGGCCCGGCGGGCGTCGCTGGCGGCCAGCTCGGCGTCGATCAGCGTCACCGCCATCACCCAGTTGCCCACCTCGGCGAAGAGGCGGCGCGCGGCGCGGATGTTGGCGAGGAAGCGGGGGGAGAGCTTGAAGGCCTGCTGGTAGGCGACCGCGGCGTTGCGGGGGTGGCGCAGCGGCGACTCCCACAAGAGCCCCATCTCGTGAAACAGCAAGGAGGCTGCGGGCACGCTGCCCATCGCGCGGGCTTCCTTCTCCAGCGCGATGATGCGGGCCTTGGCTTCATCCTCCGACGCGGTGGCCGGCTCGGTCGATTCTGCGGGAATCGGGATGGCGGGGATCGCGGTCGAAAGCGTTCTCGGAAACTCGTTCCGCTGCTCGCTCATGCGCGCGAGTCGTAGCACGCACGTCTGACCGTCGCGAGGAGTTCCCCGGAGTCGACCAGCGCTGCGACCGCGGAGATGTCCTTGTGCAGTTCCCGATCGACGTCCATGTGCGAGACCCGCGAGCGGATCAGCTGGTGCGCCGCCGCCACGCCCCGGCCAGGAAGGGTCTTCTGGGGCTCGCGGAAGTCGAGCGCCTGCGCCGCCACCAGCAGCTCGATCGCCACCACGTAGCGCGCGTGCTCCGCCACCTGCCGGGCCTTGAGCGCCGCCGTCATGCCCATCGACACGTGATCCTCGCGGCCCGCCGAGCTGGGAATGGAGTCGACCGAAGCGGGGTGGCACAGAATGCGCGACTCCGCCACCAGCGCCGCGGCCGTCACCTGCGCGATCATGAAGCCCGAGTTGAGGCCGGAGTTGCGGGCGAGGAAGGGGGGCAGCCCCGAGAGGGCAGGGTTGACCATCTGCTCCACCCGGCGCTCGCTGATCGACTCGAGCTGGGTGAGCGCCATCGCCACCACGTCGAGCGCGAAGCTGATCGGCTGGCCGTGGAAGTTGCCGGCCGAGATGATCTCCTCGGTGTCCGCGAACACCAGCGGGTTATCGGTGCCGGCGTTCACCTCGACCTCGAGAATGCGCCGGGCGAAGGTGAGCCCTTCGCGGGCGGCGCCGTGCACCTGGGGGATGCAGCGCATCGAGTAGGGGTCCTGCACCTTGGCGCAGTCCTCGTGGGTGGCTACCAGCGCCGACCCCTGGAGCAGCGAGCGCAGGTGCGCGCTCACGATGCCGTGGCCCGGGTGAGGCCGCACCGCGTGCACCGCCTCGATGAAGGGCTGGTGCGAGCCCAGCATGCCCTCGATGGTCATCGCGCCGGCGATGTCGAACAGCTCGGCCAGCTCTTCGGCCTGCAGGAGCACGGGCACGCCCACCGCGCTCATCGCCTGGGTGCCGTTGACGAGGGTGAGGCCTTCCTTCGCTTCCAGCACCACCGGCTCGAGGCCCGCCTTGCGCAGCGCATCGCGGCCCTTCATGCGCACGCCGTCGAAGAAGGCCTCGCCTTCGCCGATGATCACCAGCGCGAGGTGCGCCAGGGGCGCGAGATCGCCCGACGCGCCCACCGAGCCGCGCTCGGGGACCACCGGGGTCACCCCGCGGTTGAGCATCTCCACCGCCAGCCGCAGGGTGGAAGGCCGCACCCCCGAGAAGCCCTTCGCCAGCACGTTGCAGCGCAGCAGCAAGAGCGCGCGCGCCTCGGGAATGGAGAGCGGCTGGCCGACGCCCGCCGCGTGGCTGACGATCAGGTTTCGCTGCAGCTGCTGCAGATCTTTCTTGTCGATGCGCACCTCGGCCAGGGTGCCGAAGCCGGTGTTGATCCCGTACGCGGCCTCGTCTCCTTCGGCCACCCGATCGACCAACGCGCGCGCCTTCGCCACCCGCTCCAGCGACTCCGCCGTGAGCTCGACCGCGCGGTTCCTCGCCGCCACGTCACGGATGTCGGAGAGGGTCAGGGTGTTGCCGTCGAGCTGCAGAGGCGTCGTCATGATTCCTTCGGCTATCCACCAGCCACCTCACCTGTGCAAGAGACTCGCGTGACGCGTCGCGACAAAGTAAGGGGCGCGCCTCATGTCATTGATCGTTCAGAAGTATGGCGGCACCTCGGTAGGCGACGTGGAGCGGATCAAGAACGTCGCGCGGCGCGCCATCGCGGCCAAAAAGGCAGGTCACCAGGTGGTGGTGGTGGTGTCGGCGATGAGCGGCGAGACCAACCGGCTGCTCAAGCTCGTGCACGGCATCAGCGAGCGGCCCAACGAGCGCGAGCAGGACGTGGTGGTGGCGACGGGCGAACAGGTGACCATCGGGCTCACCTCGATCGCCATCGACGCGCAGGGCGGCAAGGCGCGCAGCTTCATGGGCCACCAGTGCCGCATCGTCACCGACAGCACCTTCAGCAAGGCGCGCATCAAGCGCATCGACGCCGACGGCATCTTCGAGGCGCTCAAGAAGGGTGAGATCGCGGTGATCGCGGGCTTCCAGGGCGTCGACGAGGAAGGCAACGTCACCACCCTGGGGCGCGGCGGCTCTGACACCACCGCGGTGGCGATCGCCGCGGCCATCAAGGCCGACGCCTGCGAGATCTACACCGACGTCGACGGCGTCTACACCACCGATCCCAACGTGGCGCCCAAGGCCCGCAAGCTCGACCGCATCAGCTACGAGGAGATGCTGGAGCTCGCCTCGTTGGGCGCCAAGGTGCTGCAGATTCGTTCGGTCGAAATCGCGATGAAGTTCAAAGTGCCGCTCTGGGTGAAGTCGTCGTTCAGCGACGATCCCGGCACGCTCGTCTGTGAGGAGGATGAAGAGATGGAAGACATTCTGGTCAGTGGTGTGGCGCTGGATCGCAACGAGGCGCGGGTGTCGGTGCGCGACGTGCCCGATCAGCCGGGCATGGCCGCGAAGATCTTCGGCGCGCTCGACGAGCGGGCGATCAGCGTCGATCTGATCGTCCAGAACACGCCGGTGAAGGGGAAGACCGATCTCACCTTCACGGTGGGCAAGGCCGATCTCCTCAAGACGCAAGACGTGATGAAGAAGGTGGTCAAGCAGCTCAAGGCTGGCCCGGTCGAGGTCGACGATCAGTGCGCGAAGGTGTCGATCGTCGGCGTCGGCATGCGCACCCACTCGGGCGTGGCGGCGCGCATGTTCAAGACGCTCTCGGCCGAAGGCGTGAACATTCTCGCGATCTCCACCTCGGAGATCCGGGTGTCCTGCTTGATCCCCGGAAAGTACGCAGAGCTCGCGGTGCGCGCGCTGCACTCCGAGTTTGGGCTCGACACCAAGGCCTGAGGCCTGGCTGAGTCATGAGTCGTGCTCGCGCGATCGCGGTGGTGCTCGCCCTGGCGGGGCTGCTGGGCCTTTCGGCCGTGTGGCGCTGGCCGGTCGCGTCGCCCGCGCTCGACTGCCCTGACGGAGGTCCGGTGCAGCTGGGCGCCGATGGGGTGGCCAGCTGCGCTGCGGGCGCTCCCTTGCCCGCCGGCCAGGCGCTCACCTTGAGGCAGAAGTTCGACTGCAACACTGCCACCGAAGCTGAGCTCGCGCTGGTGCCCGGCATCGGCCCCTCGCTGGCCCGGGAGCTGGTCGCCGCGCGTGACGGCGGCTTCGTGGACTGGGAGCAGCTCGACGCCGTTCCGGGTGTGGGCCCGACCCGCCTGAAGGCGCTGCAGGCCGCGTGTGACATCCGCGTGGGGGACGCAGGGCTGTGGTAGAAGCTCGTGCGTGCTCATCTCGTGCGAGAAGTGCTCCACGACGTATGTACTTGACGATGCATTGATCCCTCCGCAGGGGGCTCCCGTCCAGTGCACGCGGTGCCACCACGTCTTCACCGCACGCCTCGCTGAAGCGCCGCCTCCTCCGCCGCCCCCGCGCGCCCCCTCTGCCGCGGGCAACAGCACCATGATGTTCGGCAGTCCAGCTCAGCCACCGCCAGCCGCCGCGAAGAACCAGACGATGATGTTCGGCACCGCCGGCGCTGCTGCTGCGCCCCCGCCCCCCGCGCCGCCCCCGAAGAACAACCAGACGATGATGTTCGGCACG
>VFKJ01000214.1 GCA_009885595.1 Myxococcales bacterium
AGCCCCATGCCCCAGCCGGGCTGCGTGGTGTGCTTGAAGGTGAGGGGCTGCGGCTTGGCCGCGGGCTGAGCGGCGGGAGCGGGCGGCACCTGCGTGGGCTTCGACGGCGGAGGCGGATTGGGGGCGGTCGTCATGGAGCGGCGCTTATACGTGTGCGCGCCCCAAACCCCGCCCAATATCAGCGCGCCTGCCCCACCGTTCGTCCCTGAGCCAGGACGACAGCCGCTCGATCAGGCACTGCAGAGCGGGTAGGGAGGCGACTGCACGCGCTCAACGGACGCCGGTCACTCCGCCGTCTGGGCGAATCAGCGGGCGCCCTGACTTCTTCCAGCCGATGAAGCCCTCGGGCATCAGGAAGGTGTTCGGGTAGCCCTGGGCCAGGGCCGACCGCGCGGCGGAATGCGAGGCCGTGCACAGCTCGTTGGCGCAATAGAAGATGAGGCGCGCGGACCGGTCGGGCGGCAGCACCCTGGCGTCGACGGCATCGAACTGCACCCAGCGCGCGCCGGGCAGGTGACCGTGCTCGTAGAAGTCTTTCGGGTTGGCGTCGAACAGGAACACCCCGGGCTTGCCGAGCAGCGCCTCGACCTCAAAGAGCGTCAGGCGCGCGGGCTCGACCTCCACCGGAGCTGTCCGGCAGGCGGCGATGATCAGCAGCAGCGCCAGCGCGGCTCTCACCGCTTCCAGTTCTCCATCGCGCCCAGGTTCCGCACGTCGTAGCCCGACTTCGCCAGCAGCCCCGCCGCCGCGGCCGAGCGGGACCCGACCGCGCAGTACACGACGATGGGCTTGTCCTTCGGGAGCGAGCCCAGGGAGCGGCCCAGCTCATTGAGGGGGATGTTGCGTGCCCCCTCGAGGTGAAGCTCGTTGAACTCGTCGACGGTGCGCACGTCGAGGAGCAGCGCGCCGCTGCCGACGAGCGCGCGGGCTTCAGCGCCGAGCACGCTGCGCGGCTGCAGGGGCTGCTGCGTGGCGGCGGCTGGTGTGGGGGCGGGCGGGGTGGATTCCTGGCAGCCGGTGACGGCGAGACCGGTGAGCAGCAACAGCAGGCGTGAGTGCATGTGGTTTGGAGCCCGGGCGGGTGGACGAGGGTTCTTGTAGAACCCGCGCCATGCACATGGGTTACCTCGCACCGACGCTGGTCTTCGGAGGCGCCTCCGCGCTGGGGTTCTTCCTCGCGCAGCGCAAGGCGCGGAAGGTGAAGTTCTTCCAGCAGGAAGAACTCGAGGTCTCGCAGGTGAAGGCGGGCGGCGTGTGCAAGGTGCACGGGCTGGTGGTCGCGACTCAGCCGATTTCCAGCCCGCTCACCGGGAAGCCCTGCGTCTGGTACCGCATGCAGGTGCAGGAATACGTGAAGGCGGGACGCGCCAGCCGCTGGACCACCATTCACGACGAGGCGACGTACGCGCGCTTTCAGCTGAAGGACCGCAAGGGCCCGGGCACCATCGAGGTGAACCCCGCGGGCGCCGAGGTGGTGCTGGCGGGGGAGGGCGGCACCGAGGACCACGCAGCGCTGGTGCGCTACCTCGAGTCGAAGGGGAAGAGCCGCATGCTGGGCTACGGCGAGCTGCGCGCGAGCGAGACCACCCTGCAGCCCGGCGAGAAGATCTTCGTGCTCGGCACCGTGGTGGAAGAGCCGGGCCGGTACACCCTGAGCAAGGGCAAGGCGCCGTTCGTGCTCTCGGACACCGACTCGGGGCAGATCGCCTACTCAGAGAACAACAGCATGTACGTCACCCGCTTCTGGTCGGGGCTGTGCGCGCTCATGGCGGCCTGGTGGCTCTGGCACCTGGTGCGCTGAAGGCGTGAGCTGGGTTATCTGGCAGGTATGGCGCGGCGCACGACGGTGGTCCTGACCAGTGAAGACGAGCAGGCGCTCCAGCGCGCCAGCCGCGCAGAGGGCGTCTCGCAGTCTGAGCTGATCCGCAAGGGCATCCGCTCCGTCACCGCTGCCTACCGACCGCGCAGCCGGCCAGTGTTTGGGTGGCTGAAGCTGTCGAAGAGCGAGCGCGAGGAGATCTCTCGCGACGAAGTCGGCGACTACGACCGATGACAGGTCCCTTGTTGCTCGACACCGGGGGCTGGCTCAAGGCGCTCGCCGGTGAAGCGCCGTGGGCCGAGGCCGCCCAGGAGGCCAGTGAGCTGATCGTCCCTGGGCTGGTGCTCGCCGAGGTCGATTACCACCTGCGCCGTCAGCGCCGCGCCATGCACCGCGTGCTGCAAGACCTGGAGTCCGGAGCGTTTCGCTACGAGCCGCCCACCGTGGCTGACCTGGCCCGTGCGCGCGAGCTGGACCAGAAATTCAAGAAGCTCGATCTCGGACTCGTCGATGCCTCGATCGCCGCGCTCGCCGAGCGCACCGGGGTGGTTCGGGTCCTGACCATCGACTCCGACTTCGTCGCGATGCGTTTTGGACCTCACTACCGGCTGAGCTTCGAGCTCGCCTGTCCCCTGCCTTAGAGCCCGCGGCCGATGAGGTCGGTCACCACGTTCTCGTAGAACGCCGGCGCGTCGAACCCGAGCGCCCAGCCGACCTGTCCCCAGTGATCAGCCTCGATGGTGCCGCAGGTCTCGCCCCACTGCTGCGAGCTGACCGGCACCAGCCCGTCGTTGTCGCCCGCCTTCATGCGCAGCAGCTGCCACGTCGGCAACAGCAGCGGGTTGATCAGCATGAACGACGCCTTCGCCAGCCAGCTCCCGTAGAAGATGCCTTCCTGATCAGTCACCTCGCGATTGAACTGAGCCATCCGCGCGGTGGTGAGCTCGAGCATGCCGTGCGCGTCGAAGCCCGACTTGTCCATCAGCAGCTTCGTGGTGGGCGCCACCAGCCACAGCCCCGCGCCGAAGTCCGCCAGGGGCGTGCCCCGGTGCGGCGTGCCCACGGTGACGATGCTCGCCACCCTGCCCGCGAGCGCGAGCTTCGCCGCGAGGTAGCGCGCGTCGAGGCCGCCCATGCTGTGCGCGACGATGTTCACCCGCGGGGCGTCGAGCGCGAGCACCGCCTTCGCCAGCGCAGCGGCACGTGAGGACACCGCCGCGGTCGGGTGCACCTGGAACGCGTAGATGCGCGTGCCCAACCGCTCGAGCCGGGGAGCGACGCCGCGGAAGTACTGCCCCCGAAACGGTCCCAGCTTGAGCTCGTCGAAGCCGAGAATGCCGTGCGCCAGCACCAGCGGGAACTTGAGCTGCGCGCCGTGCTTGCGGGGGATCTGCGCGACGCGTTGGCGCCGCCGCCGCACCGCGAGCAGCAGCAGCAGCGCCGCCAGCAGCGCGAGCGCGACTCCCACTCCGACCGCTGGCCACCACGAGGGCATGCGCAGTGATCTATCGTGGGTTCTCAGGCCGGTGGATTACCGGTGCTCCAATCTCCGGGCGTTCCTCACGTCACCTCTCAGTGACATCAGGGACTTGGGTCATGCCTACATTAGGCATGGATCAAGCATGATGGGCGGGTCCCGATGCGCGCCGCCGCCGCCCGACGCCGGCCCTGAGAAGTGCGA
>VFKJ01000397.1 GCA_009885595.1 Myxococcales bacterium
TCCTCCTCCCCCACAGGAAGCCGCTGAGAGTTATCCGCGGGTCGTTCGCCGGGACGGCCAGGTGTGCGTGCAGTCGCTCGGCGCGACGGGTCAGGTGGAGGAGTCGTGCAGGGTGGAGCGGAAGCCGCTGGGAGAAGGCGGCACCGTGGCGCCGCGTGAGGACTCGTACACGCCCTCACCCTCGAGGCGGAGCAGACGCGCCGCTCCCCAGGAAGCGCAGCAAGGTGGGTTCAGCGCGGACGTGCTCTTCGGGGGCGGGTTGATGGCGCTCATCGCCGGCGACCTCTCCCTCGCGATGCCCGAGGTGACCGGTTACCTCGCGCTGGGTGGTCGCGGCGCCTCCGGCGTGGGCTTCGTCGGCGTGCTCAATGCCGCGATCGGACTGCTCCCCGGGGCCAACGTCTTCGCCGTGAGCGTGGCGCCGGGCCTGCGCATCGGCGCGGCCTCTCACGTGGTGCTCTCGCTGGGGCCGACCTTCCTCGCCTTTGCCGGAGGCGGGAGGTCGATCTCCGGCATCGCAGGAACCGCGATCCTGCAGGGCGTCATCAGCCTGCACCGCGGCCTGGTGATCTCGCCGCAGGCCGGCTTCACCTTCGACCTGAGCGGCGTGGTCCTGACGCTGGGCGTCGGCGTTGGATTTTCCACCCTCTGAATCCGGCCTTAGGCTGCGAGCTTCTGGAGGTCGGTGTGGCGGCGAAAAAGAAGCGGGCGAGGGCAGCAGGCAGGAACGACCAGGTCGTGCGGATCTTGAAGCTCCTGCACGATCTCGAGCGGCTGGGCGGCTGCGATCTGTACGAGCTGGCCACCCGGTACGCGACCACCACCCGCACCGTGCGCCGCGATCTCGAGGCGCTCGAGGAGGCCGGCATTCCCTTGAAGAGGGAGGCCGGCGAGGGCAGCAAGGTGCGCTGGAGCCTCGACACCCAGGCCACCGCGCGCATCACCAGCCTCATCGAGACCACGCACTTCATGGCCCTGCGGCTGGCGATGAACGAAGGCCTCGCGGTGAAGAAGCAGAGCACGCTGTTCGCCTCGCTCGAGGACCTGTCCGATCGCATCGAGCTCGCCATCGGCAAGCACGGCCGCAGCCAGCTGCAGGCGATCGATCAGTGCTTCTTCAGCTGGGACAAGTTCGCCTGGCGAAACGCGCCGCTCGACGTGGTGCTGCCGCTGGTCGACGCCATCACCGAGAAGCGGCTGTGCGAGGTGACGTACCGCGCGCCTTCCAGCGGCAACAAGGAGCGCACCTTCACCGTGCTGCCGCTGCGCCTGTTCGTGCACCACGGCGCGCTCTACCTGCACGCGTGGCAGCCGAAGTTCGAGACGGTGCTGCCCCTCAACCTGCACCGCATGCTGGGGCTCAAGGTGACCGACGAGGTGCTGCCCACCCCCGCCGGCTACGACGCCGCCAAGCTCGAGGCGACCGCGTTCGGGATCTTCATCGGGCCCAGGCCCGAGTCGTTCGTGCTGCGCTTCGACGCGTTCTCGCGCCCGTACATCGAGGAGCGGCAGTGGCACCCCACGCAGAAGCTCGAGCTGCTGGGGGATGGGGGCGTGGTGCTCTCGTTCGAGTGTGCGCCCAGCTACGAGGTGACCAACTGGGTCGCGTCGTGGCGCGATCACGTGCAGGTGCTCAAGCCCGAGAAGCTGCGGGAAGAGCTGCTCACCTATGGGGGCTGGCTGCTCACCGAGTACTCGGGGATCCCAGTGCTTTGAGGCAGTTCCTCCCCTGTGACCTCTGCTGTCAGGGGCGCTGCGCATACTCTTCCACATGGTCGAAGGAACTCGATGCGCGCGGGTGCAGGCGACGGTGGCTCCCCTTCGGCAGTGCGGCGCCACGCACATCGTCTCGCTGCGCTCCAGACCGCTGACCACCCCCCGCGACGCGTTCTGCAGCAAGCAACGCATGATGGCCTCGGCGGTGAACGAGGAGCGGCGCCCGGGCCTCTTCGTCTTCGCCGCGCACGCGCAGTACGGCCACGTGGCGAGGCTCTGGCTGGAAGCGACCGAGAATCCGCGCGCAGGCACCATCGGCCGCCACGACGCGGTCGACCTCGCGCTTCCCCTCGATGACTCGCTCTCTCTGCGCCACCTGCTCTTCGTGGTGCGCCGAAGCGGGAAGGGCGTGCAGTTCCAGGCGCTCGATCTCGAGACGTCCAACGGGCTGCGCCTCGAGAGCGATCACCGGGTGCGCCTCGTCGAGGCCTCGGGCCCGCTCATCCTCACCGCGTCGGACTTCTTCTTCTTCTGCCTGCCAACGGGTCAGCCGGTGCCGTGGGACCGCGACAGCCAGGACCCCTGGGCCAGCCTGACGCCGCGCTTCACGACGCGCGAGGTGCCGCACACCGAGGACCCCGCTGAA
>VFKJ01001154.1 GCA_009885595.1 Myxococcales bacterium
ACCTCCAGTTCGCAGCGCGCCGCCCTGCATGCAGGCGCGGTGGATGAGGGCCTCGGCGCCGACGGTGTGAATGGCCTTTAGAACTCCCCGCGACTCTCACGACGGTTGCACTGCGCGGGAGGCTCCGCTGTATTCCGCCCACCATGGCGCTTTGGCGGCATCGCGGGCTCGTTGCCTGCCTCGCGGTGCTCGCGCTTTCCTGCGGCACCACCACCGAGGTCGAGCCTCAGCTCACCATCACCCAGGGCCTCTACGGCCAGCTCACCAGGCGCTGCACGCCTGCGGACTGCGTGGGCGCGCCGCTCGAGGGGGCGCCGGTGGGGTGGTTCGATCGCTCTCCCTTCCCCGGAGATGGCGGGGTCAGGCCCACCCCGGTGAAGGAGCTGTCGTCGGGGAAGAACGGCTTCTACGAGCTGGGCCTCGACTCGAACACGCGCGGCTACCTGGCGATCGGGCAGAAGAGCGCGGCCGAGGGAGTCATCTGGGTGACCGCCACCACCGCCCTCGTGCCGCTGGGGCTGGGGCGCATCGACTGGTACGCGGGGCCGGGCAACGACGGCACCTGGACCGACGTGCGCTGAGGGCCTGAGCGACCGCCCAGGGGGCTGCCCTTTACTTGCTGCCGGGTCACGGTTACTTCGGTGAGTGGCGCTTCCCTTTGCGGCGTCTTCACGTCTCCGGAGCGTTTTCTGATCGACCTGTGTGAAACCTGCGGCATGTGCTGCAACGGAACGCTCTTCAACTACGTCACGCTCGTCCCCGACGACCTGCCGAAGCTGGAGAAGTACCCGCAGCTCGTGCTGAAGGTCCGCAACGAGCAGGAGACGTTCGACGAGCCGTGCGTGCTCCACACCGGCACCGGCTGCAGCGCGTATGACGATCGGCCCGGCACCTGTGAGCGCTACGTGTGCGGCGTGCTGCGCGCGGTGGGCAAGGACGAGCTGTCGGAGCAGGAAGGGCTGTTGTTGATCAGAGAGGGCAAGGCGCTGGTCGAGCAGGTGAAGGAGCACGTCGCCTTCGAGCCCGGCATGCCCATCGCGGTGAGCACCTGGGACGCGGCGCCCGAAGAGGCGAGCCCCGAGGCGAAGCTCGCGTGGGAGCGCGCGGCCTGGCACCTGGGCCGGTGGTTCCTCGGCACGGTGAAGGAAGACGAGCCCTCGTTGGCCCCGGTGCATCCGGTGGGCTCGCCCAAGCGCAGCCGGGTGACGCGCGCGAGTCTGTTCAGCAAGCGCGGCGAGTGACGCTGACAATGAGGTGACAGTGCCTCTGTCATCCTGATCAGCATGACCCAGATGATGGAAGTCGCCAGCCAGGCTCCGGCTTCGCCGCTCGTGAAGGTGAAGCCGCTGCTGCGTGGCACCTTTCACACCTTCGGGTTCGTCATTTCGCTGTTCGGTTTCGCCGAGTTCTCGATCGCGCCGGTCACCGGGTGGCGGTACGCGGCGGGGCTCGTCTTCGCGGGCTCGCTGGCGCTGATGTTGGGGCTCTCGGCGCTCTACCACCGGCCGATGTGGAGCCGCGCCGCGCGCAATCGCCTGCGCCTGGCGGATCACGTCGGCATCTTCTTTCTCATCGCCGGTACGTACACGCCCTTCGCGGTGTTCCTCTCGCCCTCGGGGCCGACCTTTGGGCTCATCGGCATGTGGGTCGGCGCGGCGGCGGGCATCACCTACGCGCTGGTGAACAGCCACGGCAATCGGGTGATCCGCGCGGCGACCTACGTGGTGCTGGGGCTGTGCGCGGCGCCGATGATCCTGGGGCTGCCCAGGGACCTCGGCTGGGCGAAGACGGCCGTGATGCTCGTCGGCTCGGCCATCTACATAATGGGCGCGGGCGTCTACGCGCGCCGCTGGCCCAACCCGAAGCCGTCGGTGTTCGGGTACCACGAGATTTTCCACCTGATGGTGCTCGCCGCCGCCGCGTGCCACTACAGCGTGGTGTGGAGCCTGCAGCAGCACTGAGTCTGTAGACACGAAACGCCGCCAGGAAGGGCGCGGTGAGGGCGGGTCTCTTCCCTGCTCGTCACGCGCAGGCCCTCGGTTCGCGGCGAGGATGCTTACGGGACGTGGTGGGTCCGGGGTCACTTCCCAGGCGGAGCAACACTGTTGCTCACGTGCGCAACACCGTTGCTCGAGCCAAAACCCCACGCCCAGGTGGTGCCTTCGAGGGAGCGCGCCGCGGACCGACTCCGCTCGACCGCTGTTGGCCGCACGCCCGCCGAGTCACCATCACATCGCTTCGCTCACCCCGCACCAGAAAGCCCCGCGCCGAGGGGCCCCTTCGGGAGAGGCGCGTCGCGGGGCCCTCAGCCCCCACGTCCCCTTCGAGCACGACTCCGTCTCCGCTCCAGAAAGACGACCGCGGCGGACGCCAGGCTCATCGCCTGGTCATCGCGCCGCGTCCTGCTTCACGCTGCGACCGCTCAAGTCACTCGCGCAGCCGGCCCGCTCCGTAAGCGCCCATGTTCTGCGCCACCGGCTCGCTCGCCTCGCCCATCGCGCGGTACACGTCGAACACGCTCCCGTTGATCACCACCGCGTCGGAGCCCCAGCGCGCACCGTCGGGGAGGCTGGGGTGATTGACGACGCGGGTGGCGTCGTAGCCGGCCACCCGCAGGGCACCGATCACCTTGCCCATGATCTCCGCGCAGACATTCCGATCCTCCGCGCGAGTGAACAGCTCAGGGTAGGTCGCCTTCGCCCAGCGCGCCGCGCTCAACGCCGCGGCCGTCTCGCTGGACTTGTCGATGTTCGCGTTCAGGAACTCCGGCAGCAGCGGCACGGTGCGCAGCGGCTCACCGGGCTCGACCAGCGCCCCGGGGTTGGTCGGAGGCGCCGGAGGGGTCGGCGTGGTCGGAGGGGTCGGCGTGCCCGGAGAAGCGAGCGGAGGGAAGCGGGCGATCTCCGAAGGCGAGGCCACGGTGCCGTCAGCGCCCCACCACCAGCCGGGGTTCCCGCTGCCCGCGCCCCGCACCACGTCGATGGACTCGAGCCCCAGCGGCGTCTTCATCAGCAGCCGGTCGCCCTTCACGCCCACGATGTCCAGCCCGGCCGCCTGCAGGTCAGGCACCATCTTGTTGAGCAGCGCCTCAGCGTCCGCATGGCTCTTCACCGACTCGAGCCCGAAGTGCGTCGCCACCCGGCCGAAGAGGTACTTCACCGTGGTGTGGTTCGCGTCGCGCAGCTTGCCGGCGTCGAAGCCCTCGAGCGGCACCGGGCCCAGCTTCGAGGCGTCCCCGAAGCCGTTCGAGGCCGGCGCGCTCGGCGCAGCGGGCACAGTCACCGCCCCCGCGGCCTGCTTCTCGCGGTACTCGGGGCTGCTGAGGAACACCTGGCGAATCGCCTCGCGCGACATCCCGGTCGCCAGGCCGTTGAGGTGCGACTGCAGCCCCCCGGAGTCCGGCTCGCGGCCCAGCAGGTCGCGGTACAGCCCCTTCACGAAGTCGGCGTCGCCGCCCGCGCTCGCGCTGGGAGGCGTCGGCAGGGCCGCCTTGGGCTTGCCCGTCTCGAAGCCGTCGGCGAAGCGCTGCACGCCGCGGGCGAGGTCCTTGACGACCTTCTGCTCGGCCTGCTTCAGCGCTTGGCGCACCTCCGGGCTGCGGGAGATGGCGGCGCCGGCGTCACGGAAGAACTGGTTGAGTTTGGTCATTTTCATGGCGAACCCGAATTGCAGCATCGGGGCCACCACCCAACCTGCTGAATCCGGGGCGATCGCCCCCCTGATCGCCCACCGCGGTTCACCTGATGCGCTGCGCACCGATGCCGCAGTTCGCTCGGTGCGCAAGCAAGGGACTGTGCACTCCGCTCTCGGAGCCTGAGAATGTATTTGCCGAGAAGGCGCATATTCATTCCCCGTCCTCACGGCTGATCAACCCGGCGGTGCGGTTCGCCCTCGAAGGCGCGCTCGAGCGCTGCCCCTGAACCTCTCCCTGCGACGACGCGGGGAGAGGTCGGCGCAAAGCGCCGGGTGAGGGGCTCGGCACTGGCATAGGGTCCTGAGCGGAATGCGGGCTCGCGGACCAGCGATCGTCGTGTGCGCGCTGATCGCGGCGATCGCCTCGGCCCAGCCCGCGGAGGAAATCGCCCCTCACCCCGACCCTCTCCCCGCTGCGCAGGGAGAGGGAGTTCTGGCGGGCACCATCGAGTCGCGCGGCACCCGCGTGCCCATTCCGCTCGCCTCGGTGCTCGACGCGGACGGCGGCGTGCTCGCGCAGTCCGACGCCGAGGGCCGCTTCACGGAGACGCTGCCGCCCGGCGCGCACCAGCTCACGCTGCGGGCCTCGGGCCACCAGAAGCTCACCGTCACCGAGACGCTCGTCGCCTCTACGCGCCTCGAGGTGCGCTACCGGCTCGAGCGCAACGACGTCAGCTACGAGACGGTGGTGCGCGCGCGGCGCGACGAAGGGCCCTCGCGCATCGAGCTCTCGCGCGTCGAGCTGCAGGAAGTCGCCGGCACCCAGGGCGATCCCTTCCGCGTCACCATGCTGCTCCCCGGGGTGGCGGCGATCGCCTCGGGCCTCTCGTACCCGGTGGTGCGCGGCTCGCAGCCCGCCGCCACCGGCTTCTTCCTCGACGGCGTGCGCCTGCCGCAGCTCTACCACCTGCTCGCCGGGCCCGCGGTGGTGCACCCCGACTTCATCGAGCGGGTCGACTTCTTCCCGGGCGTGCTCCCCGCGCGCTACGGGCGGCTGCTGGGGGGCGTCATCGACGGGCGCATCGCCAGGCCCGCCGCGGGCGTGAAGGTGACGGCGTCGCTCGACCTGCTCAACGCCGGCGCCTTCGTGTCCGTGCCCATCGAGCCGCTGCACCTGCACCTCACCGCCGCCGGCCGCGTCAGCTACGCCGGGCCCATCGCGGCGGCGGTGACCAAGTCGGTCTTCGATTCCACCCCTGAGCTGCCGCGCCCCACCCCGGTGGTGAACTTCGCCGACTACCAGGGCCGCCTCGAGTGGACTTCTCCCGCGGGCAAGCTGCGGCTGCTCGTGCTGGGCGTGGTGGACGAGGCCGGCGTGCGCGAAGACGGGCCCGGCACCTTCACCGCCATCCTCACCTCGAACTTTCACCGCGCGGATCTCGCCTGGCGCCAGAGCGCGCACGGCGGCACCCTGGAGCTCGGTGTGCTCGCCGGCACCGAGCGCCTCGGGTTGCTGGGCGAGCGCGGGGGCGCCACCTTCGGCCAGTTCCTGATGACCCGGCAGGCGGTGCAGGGGCGGGCGCGGTGGCAGGGCGCGCTCTCTGAAACGGTGCAGTTGGAGTTCGGCCTCGAGGGCGAGCGGCAGGCCACCTCGTTCGCCATCGATCGCAACCCCTCGGCCACCACGGGCGCCGCGGCGAGCTTCCGGGAGCCTGAGACCAACGGCGCGCTGGTGGGCGCCTTCGCCGAGGCCGCGTGGAAGTACGGGCGCTGGTCAGGGCAGCTCGGCTTCCGCCTCGACGGCTACTTCCTGGACTACGGGCCCGCACGCGTGGGCCCCGAGCCGCGCGCGGTGCTGCGCTACACGCTCACCGAAGACGTGGGCCTGCGCGTCGCCGGCGCGCTGGTGCACCAGGCGCCCACCGTGCTGCTCAACCTGCCGGTGACCGACCTCGCGGGGCTGCGCGATGGGCTGCAGCAGGCGGTGAAGGTCGAGGCCGGCGTCGACCTGCGGCTGCCCTTCGACTTCGAGGCGTCGGGCTCGGTGTATTGGAATCAGATCACCCGCCCCGTCGAGTACTCGCTGGAGGACCTGATCAACAACCGCACCCGCCTGGGCGCGACGCGCGCTGATCAGGGCCGGGCGTACGGGCTCGAGGTGATGATCCGCCGTCGGCCGCAGGGGCGCTGGTTCGGCTGGCTCTCGTACACGTTCCAGCGCAGCGAGCGGTACCGCACCGTCTCCGACTTCGACGATCGCGGCGAGGTGATCACGATGAAGGGCGCGTGGGTGCCCTTCGAGTTCGACCAGGCGCACGTGCTCCACCTCACCGGCGGAGTGGTGCTGCCCTGGAACATTCACGTGAGCCTCGGCTTCCACCTCAACACCGGCCGGCCGGAGAGCGGCATCATCAGCAGCCGGGCGATGCGGCCGGGCGTGGAGGGCGGCTCGCTGCTCCCCACCTGGGTGCCGGAGTCGCTCTCGAATGAGCCTCGGCTGCCCACCTTCGCCCGCCTGGACGCGCGCATCTCGCGCACCTGGGTCTTCGATTCCTTCACGCTCGAGGGTTTCCTCGACGTGTTCAACGCCAGCGCCAGCGCCGAGGTGCTCGGCTACTCGTACCTGGTGACGCAAACCGGGAACACCCGCACGCTGCAGCGGCAGGCGTTCTCGTTGCCCATCATTCTCCCGTTCCTCGGAGTGAAGGCGCGTTACTGACGTTCTGATCAATCTGAGGGAGCGGGCCTCAACTGCTCGCTGCAGAAGGCGAGATCGTCCTCGAAGTCCTTGGCCAGCTGCGCCGCCACCTTCGGGTCTGAGAGCACCAGCGCGCCTTCTTCCATTTCGTCGAGCGAGAGCCGGTCGAGGTTGATGGACCCCACCACCCCGAGGTGATCGTCGACCAGCATCGTCTTCGAGTGGAGCAGCGAGGGCTGGTACTCGAACACCCGCACGTCGCCCGCGAGCAGCTTGGGGTAGGTGGCGCGCTGCTCACGCAGCACCTCGGGGTGATCGGTCTGCGGCCCCGCGGCCATCACCCGCACGTCGATCCCCCGCGCGCGCTGCTCCAGCAGCAGCGCCGTGAGGCCCGGGGAAGGCACGAAGTAGGCGTTCGCGATCCACACCCGGCGCTGCGCCGAGGCGATGATCAGCTGAATGAGCCGATCCGCCTTGGTCAGGTGCTCTGACGCCGTGCTGCTGACGAAGCCGGCGCGCGTGAGGCCGCCCGCAGGGAGCCTGGGGAAGTCGGTGGCCGGCAGCAGCGCGCCACCGGCCTCCTGCCAGTTGTCCGCAAAGGCCTGCTGCATCTCGTTCACCGCGGGGCCGCGCACGACGACGTTGGACTCGCGCCATTGGTCGGGCGCTCGCCCCTCACCCAGCCACACCTCTTCGATGCCGAACCCGCCGGTGAGGCCCACCCGGCCGTCGATGACGACGATCTTCCGGTGGTTGCGTTTAACGGTCGGGCCTTTCGCCAGCGGCCTGAACCAGCGCACCTCGCACCCGGCCGCCGTCAGCGCGGGCTGCACCTGGTCCTCGAAGTCGCGGCTGGCCAGCGCGTCGACCAGCACCCGGCAGCTCACCCCGGCCTTCGCGCGGGCGGTGATCACCTCCACCAGCCGCTGCGAGGGACCGGTGGGCCGCCAGATGAAGAGCACGATGTTGATGCTGTGCCGCGCGGCGGCGAGCTCCTGGGCGAGGCGGTCGAACAGCGCGCCGTTGTTGACCAGCTCGACGCGGTGCCCCGGCGCCAGCCTCACCCCCGTCGCCTGATAGAGCGCGTTGGAGAAGCCGTCCGGGTCCCCCGGAACTGGGGTGGGGATGCGGTAGGCCGCCGTCCTGGTGTCGCAGGCCAGCAGCAGGGCGATGCCGAGCACGAGCAGGGGCGCTTTCATTCTCCCCAGAAGACGCATGGGTCGTGCCATGCGGCCCTCTCCTTCGCGCTCCATCGTGATGAAGGGAGCGATCGTCGT
>VFKJ01000596.1 GCA_009885595.1 Myxococcales bacterium
ACCCAGTCACGCCAGCCCCCGCCGCCGGTGAGCGAGAGGGTGGCGAGGTCGGTCTTCCCGTCGCCGTTGAAGTCGGCGGCGAGCACCCGGTAGTCCGCGTCGCCGTTGCCGTTGCGCATGTGAATGGGGGTGTTCGCGCGCCACACGGTGCTGGAGCCGGTGCGCGAGAGCTCCATCGCCACCCAGTCGGCCCAGCCGCCGCCGCCGTTGGGAGAGATGGTGGCGAGGTCGGTCTTCCCATCGCCGTCGAAGTCACCGGTGAGCACCTCGTACTTCTTCGCGGGCGGCGGAGGCGGCGGCGCGCTGGAGTACCGCGCCACCAGGTCGAGGTAGTAGCCCCAGTCCCAGCTCGGCCCCGGGTCCCAGTGATGACCCGCGCCACCACACTGTGCCGCGTTCGCCTGCGCGTCGCTGCAGAGGCCGCCGCTGCCGGAGGAGGGCACGTTGCCGTGGCCGAAGATGTGGCCGCGATCGATCGGAATTCCGTAGCGCGTGCTGATCGCCGCCACCAGCCGCGCCGAGGCCTCGTACTGGGTCTGGTTGTAGTAGCCGCCGCCCGCGGGCCGCCCTGCGAAGCCCTCGTGCTCGATGCCGATGGAGGTGCGGTTGTACCAACCGTTGCCGCAGTGCCAGGCGTTGTACGCCTCGTCGACCATCTGCACGATGTGCCCGTCGGACGCGCGGGTGAGGTAGTGCGCCGAGGCCTGACGCGCGCTGCTCTGGAACACGCCGATGGCGCCGGACATGAAGCCTTCCATGTCGTGGACGATGACGAAGCGCACCGGGTTGCCGTCGCGGCCGCTGTAGTTGGGGCTGCGAATGAACTCGACGGCGGGGTACTCGCCCACGCTCAACGCGCGCGCGGTGGTGGTCAGCTCGGGGCCGAAGCCGCGCACCTCGAGCTTCTCGCCGTCGGAGAGTTCGATGGAGAAGCCCTTGCGGAGCAGGTCATGCACCTCCGCGACCGCGAGCGAGGCGGCAGCGGGAGCGTCGGTGAGCACGAGGTAGCGAGCGATCGCCTCGCGGAAGGGCGTCATCGAGTCCCAGTCGGCGTCGCTCTCGAGCGGCTTCACGTCGGGGGCCAGCAGCGCGCCGCCGGCGACGATGTTGGCGCCCGGGTCCGCGCGAATGGACTGGTCGGCCAGGCCGGTGAGCTGCGCGCCCGCCGCGACCTGCTCGAGCGAGAGGAACATCGGACCGAAGTGATGAATGCCGTCGTGCTCGTCGCCGCTCAACTCAGGGTCGTCGCTGATCACCGTGGCGTGGGTCTGCTCAGGCGAGGCCGACTCGAAGCGGCCCTGCTGGTAGGCGAGCGCCATCAAGAACTCGCGCGGCACGCCGTACTTCCGCTCGGCTTCCTTGAAGGCGTCGTTGCGCGGGCCGGCGTTCTCGACCGCGATGGGCCGGGTGGCGATGGTCTCGACCTGCGCGATTCCCAGCCCGCACCCGCTGCCCAGCAGCACGACGGTCAATGCGTAGACTCTCGTGTTCATGTGCAGACACTCAGCAATCCAAAGGCCGCCGCTGATCCGTCACCCGCAGGTTTCACTTCAGCGTTTCGGAGGTCGAAAGCGAATCGCGCGCGTTTCAGTCTGCAAAG
>VFKJ01000876.1 GCA_009885595.1 Myxococcales bacterium
AAGTCCGTGTCCGCGCCCATCGACGCGGGGCCGAAGTACTTCAAGGTCGACCTGCACGTGCACGTCGCGCCCGAGGCCACCGCGCGGCTCGTGCGCCTGATGGACGAGCGCGGCCTCGACGTGGCGGTGAACCTGTCGGGCGGCTGGCCGGGCGCGGGCCTGGAGGAATCGCTCGAGGCCGCGCGGCAGGCGAAGGGCCGGGTGGTGGTCTTCGCCAATCCCCCGCTGCACCTGCTCTCGTACGGCCTCGAGCCGCAGGCGCTCGCCGACGAGCTGGCGCAGGCCCACGCGCTGGGAGCGCGAGGGGTGAAGTTCTTCAAAGCGCTGGGCCTCGGCTATCGAAACGCAGACGGCTCGCTGCTCGCGGTCGACGACCCGCGCCTCGACGCGCTGTTCGAGAAGGCGGGCGAGCTGGGCCTGCCGGTGTCGATTCACACGGGCGACCCCATCGCCTTCTGGCGCGCGCCCGACGAGAAGAACGAGCGCTTCGACGAGCTCAACGCGCACCCGGGTTGGAGCTACTTCGGCAAGGAGGCGCCCAGCTGGGAGGCGCTGTTCGACGGCTACGAGCGGCGCGTCGCCCGCCACCCCAAGACGAAGTTCATCGGGGTGCACTTCGGCAACGCGCCCGAGTTGCCCGAGCGGGTGGGCGCCATGCTGGAGAAATATCCGAACCTGTACGTCGACACCGCCGCGCGCGTGCCCGAGCTGGGCCGCAAGGCGACGGCGGTGCGCGAGCTCTTCCTTCGCTACCAGGACCGCATCGTCTTCGGCACCGACCTGGGCGTGGGCGAGGCCCCCGACGACCTGATGCTCGGCTCCACCGGGCTGCTCCCGCCCAATCGGGCGGACGTCGAGCGCTTCTTCTCCGCGACCTGGCGCTTCTTCGAGACGCGGGACACCGCCTTCGCGCACCCCACGCCCATCCAGGGGCGGTGGACCATCGACGGGCTCGGGCTTCCTCCCGAGGTGCTCCGGAAGATCTACTCGGAGAACGCGGCGAAGCTGCTGCACGCAGACTGGCGCTGACAGTTTGCCGGGCGCAGAGTTGTGGCGATGGCTCGAAAAGTCCTGCTGCTGAGTGTGGTGGTCACCGCGTCGTTCGTGCTCGCCCAGGCGCGGCCGGCCACCAGTCCTTCCCGTGCTGACGCAGGGGTGACGGCGCGGCCCGTCGCGATGGACGGAGGGGCTCCCGCGGCCGCCACCGGGCAGAGCGGTCCCACGCCCGAGGTGGAGAGGCTGCGCAAGGAGGTCGCCGAGCTGAGGCTGCGCACCGCCGAGCTCGAGCGACAACAGGCCAGGGCGGACGCGCTCACCGAGCGGATGGAAAAGTTCAGCAAGCAGCTCGACGACATGAAGGGCCAGCTGACGAAGCTGAGCGACGGCGAGGAGCGCCGCGCCGACGCCGAGCAGGCCGCGCAGGCGAAGAAGGCCGTGACCGCTGCTGCCACCACCAGCGTCAACAACGTGCTCGGGGGGCTGGCGAGCGGCAACACCAGCGGCGTCGACGCGTCACTGCGATACGCGGAGAGCTCGTTGACCGGCAACGCGCAGCACTACGTGCAGCTGGCGCGCACGGCCCTGGGGCAGGGCGATCTCACCTCGGCGCGCGGCTACTTGATCCTGGCCCTGATGGAGGCCGACGCGCAGAGATGACGTAAGCTCCCGGCCCATGGGACGACTCGTCATGGGCATTCTCGTCATCGCCATCATGGGGTGGCTCGGTTATCGGGCGATGTACGGCCGCAGCGCGGCGATCCCCGATGGGCAGGGCGTCTCGGCCCCCAAGCAGCGGCTCGACAACGTGCAGAAGGCCGCCAACCGCATCGAAGACCAGCAGCAGAAGAACGCCGACGAGGCGCTCAAGAAGTCGCAGGGCGAATAGCGCCTCGGCCCCTCTCCCCGACCCTCTCCCCCGGGGGGGAGAGGGAGAGAGTTCTTCAGGGCTTCTTCTCCGGGGCGGCCTCGGTCTCCGTCTTGATGATGACGGTGGGCTTCGGCTCGGTGGCGGGGGCGGAGTCTCCCAGCACCGCAATGCTGCGCGCGACGGGCGGGAGCAGGTGGTCGAGCTTGCCCAGGTACCAG
>VFKJ01000875.1 GCA_009885595.1 Myxococcales bacterium
CGAATACGAGGGCACGCCCCCCGCATGGAGGCTGGTGCGGCTCTTCCAGTACCGCTTCAACTACACGCTGGAGATCGAGTCGGTGGAGGCCGCGCCGTGAGCGCCTTTCTGAGCGAGCTGGGGATGGTGTGCTCCCTGGGCGAGGGGAAAGACGCCGTACGCGAGGCGCTGTTCGGCAGCGCCCCTTCGGGGGTGAAGACCACCGACTTCTTCGCCGCCGATCGTCCGCTGGCGCTGGGGCGCGTCGAGGCGCAGCCGCCTTCCCTCGAGGAAGCGGCCATCGGCTACCGCAGCCGCAACAACGGCCTGCTCAGCCTCGCGCTCGCGCAGATTCGCCCGGCGGTAGACGCCGCCCTCGCGCGCCACGGGCCCACGCGCCTGGGCATCGTGCTGGGCACCAGCACCTCGGGCATCGGCGAGGCGGAGCTGGCGATCGACGCCCTGATCAATCGGGGCGCGCTCTCCCAGGGGTACCACTACACGCAGCAGGAGCTCGGCTCGCCCGCGCGGTTCCTCGCCGCCACCCTCGGCATTCGCGGGCCGACCTCGGTCATCTCCACCGCGTGCAGCTCGAGCGCCAAGGCGCTGGCCTCGGCCGCGCGGTGGCTGGAAGCGGGGCTGGTCGACGCGGTGCTCGCCGGCGGCTCGGACTCGTTGTGCCGCTTCACCATCGCGGGCTTCAGCGCGCTGGAGTCGGTGAGCGCGCAGCGCTGCAACCCGATGAGCCGGAACCGCAACGGCATCAACATCGGCGAGGCCTCCAGCCTGTTCCTGGTCACCCGGGACGAAGGGGCGGTGCGGCTCGCGGGCTGGGGCGAGACGTCTGACGCGCACCACCTCTCCGCGCCGGAGCCGGGAGGGAAGGGCGCGGCAGAGGCGATGCGGCTGGCGCTCCACCGCGCGCAGCTGGAAGCCAGAGAGCTCGGCTACCTGAACCTGCATGGCACCGCCACGCCGCAGAACGACGCGATGGAGTCGCGCGCGGTCGCCGAGGTGCTCGGGCTGGAAATTCCCGGCAGCTCCACCAAGCCGCTCACCGGCCACACCCTGGGGGCCGCGGGCGCGCTGGAGGCGGCGCTGTGCTGGCTCACCCTCACCGACGCGCAGGGCCGGCTGCCTCCGCACTGGTTCGACGGTCAGCGCGATCCCGAGCTGCCGCCCATTCGCCTGGTGGCCGCAGGAGAGCACGGCACCGTGCGCGCCGCGCTGAGCAACTCCTTCGCGTTCGGCGGCAGCAACGCCTCGCTCGCCCTGGTGAGGGGCTGAAGATGGCGCGCTCCTTCGACGGGCCCATCGAAGCGCTGGTTCCCCATCGCGGCGCGATGCTGCTGATCGATCGCCTGCTGGCCGACGACCCCGAGATGGTGCGCGTCGAGGCCACCATCAAGCCCGCCTCGCTCTTCCTCGCGCCGGAAGGCCTGCCCGCCTGGGTCGGCATCGAGTTGATGGCGCAGACGGTCGCCTCGTGGGCGGGCCTGCGCGCGGTGGAAGCGAAGCGGCCGGTGAAGCTGGGCTTTCTGCTCGGCAGCCGGCGCTACGAGAGCGCGCGCCCCTTTTTCCCCGTCGGCGCGCGGCTGGAGATCGAAGCCCGGCAGGAGCTGGTGGGGGAAAACGGGCTGGTGGTCTTCGCCTGCAAGATCTTCCTCGAGCAGGAGCTGGTGGCGACCGCGCTGCTCAACGCCTTTCAGCCTCCCAACGTGGACGAATACCTGCGAGGCATCACCCATGGCTGAGACCATTCTCGTCACCGGCTCGTCCCGCGGCATCGGTCGCGCGATCGCGTTGCGCGCCGCCCAGGACGGCTTCGACGTGGTGGTGCACTGCCGCTCCCGCGTCGACGAGGCGAAGGCGGTGATGGAGCAGATCACCGCCCTGGGCCGCGCCACCCGCCTGCTCACCTTCGACGTGGGCGATCGCGCTGCCACCGCCGCGGCGCTCGAGGCCGACCTCGCGGCGCACGGCGCCTACTACGGGGTGGTGTGCAACGCCGGCATCGCCCGCGACACCGCGTTCCCGGCGATGACCGGCGAGGACTGGGACAGCGTCATCCACACCAACCTCGACGCCTTCTACAACGTGCTCCGGCCGCTGGTGATGCCGCTGGTGCAGCGGCGCAAGCCCGGGCGCATCGTCACCATCTCCTCGGTCTCCGGGGTGATCGGCAACCGCGGGCAGGTCAACTACAGCGCGGCCAAGGCGGGCATCATCGGGGCCACCAAGGCGCTCGCGCTCGAGCTGGCGAAGCGGGAGATCACCGTCAACTGCGTCGCCCCCGGCCTGATCGAGACCGAGATGGTGTCGGAAGAAGTGGTCAAGCACGCCCTCGAGCTCATTCCAGCCAGGCGGCTGGGGAAGCCCGAGGAGGTCGCGCACGCGGTAGCCTTCCTGCTCTCGCCGGAAGCAGCGTATGTGACCCGGCAGGTGATCTCGGTGAACGGAGGCCTCGGCTGATGCGACGCGTGGTGGTGACAGGAGTGGGGGCGCTGAGCCCGCTCGGCAACGACTGGGGCAGCGTCTTCGCGCGCCTCCAGGCGAAGGAGAACGCCATCGTGGTGCTGGAGGCCCTCGCCCAATACGAGGGCATGCTCACCCGCCTCGCCGCGCCCACCGTGCCTTTCACCCTCGACGAGAAGGCGTACAACCGCAAGACGATGCGCGGCATGGGCCGGGTCGCGGTGATGGCCACCAAGGCGTCGGAGATGGCGCTGCGCGACGCGGGGCTCTTCGGCGACCCCTGGCTCAAGAGCGGCAACGTGGGCGTCAGCTACGGCAGCTCGTCGGGCTCTCCCATCTCCATCGCCGACTTCGGGCGCATGCTCCTCAACAAGACCACCGAGGGCATCACCGCCACCACGTACATCAAGATGATGTCGCACACGGCGCCGGTGAACGTCGGCGTCTACTTCGGCCTCACCGGCCGCATCATCACCACCTCGAGCGCCTGCACCTCGGGCAGCCAGGGCGTGGGCTACGGGTACGAGGCGATCAAGTCGGGCGCCCAGGTGGCGATGCTCGCCGGCGGCGCGGAAGAGTTCGACGCCACCCAGGTGGCGGTGTTCGACACCCTCTTCGCCACCAGCACCAGCAACGACACCCCCAAGCGCACCCCGCGCCCCTTCGACGCCAGCCGCGACGGCCTGGTGCTCGGGGAAGGCGCCTGCACCCTGGTGCTCGAGGAGCTGGAGCACGCCAGGGCCCGCGGGGCGAAGATCCTCGCCGAGCTGGTGGGCTTCGGCACCAACAGCGACGGCACCCACGTCACCAACCCGAACAGCCAGACCATGGCCCAGGCGATGCGGTTGGCGCTGGCCGACGCGAAGCTGCCCCCCGAGGCGATCGGCTATGTGAACGCGCACGGCACCGCCACCGCGCAGGGCGACGTGGCCGAGACCGCCGCCACGAACGCGGTGTTCGGCGAGCGGATGCCGATCAGCAGCCTCAAGAGCTACATGGGGCACACCCTGGGGGCTTGCGGCGCGCTCGAGGCGTGGATGAGCATCGAGATGCAGCGCGAGAAGTGGATGGCGCCCACCCTCAACCTCGAGAACATCGACCCCAAGTGCGCCCCGCTGGACTACGTGCGCTTCGACGGGCGGGTGATCGACACCGAGTTCGTGATGACCAACAACTTCGCGTTCGGCGGCATCAACACCTCGCTCATCTTCCGTCGCTGGACCTGATCGGCAGGTGGTAGGAGCGCTCTCATGGCGCGCCCACCTCCCTTCCGACGCTTCACCCACCCCGATGGCCGCCAATGGGAAGTTCGCCTGGTGGGCAAGGTGGTCGAGCTGCGCATCACCAGCGACGGCGAGACGGTGGAGCGCAAGCGCACCTTCGACGCCCCGGTGCTGGGCGCCAACGATCTCGACGCCCTGGTGCGCGAGCAGCTGGCCGAGGGCTTCACCGAGCAGACGCCGCCCGACTGGAAGCGCCGCCTCGACGAGCTGGTGACCTTCTGGGAAGCGGATGACCCGGGCTTCGACGCCGACGTGCTGCGCAGCCAGTTGCTGGCCGCCGGCGAGCCGCTGGCCAAGGAGACCATCGAGAAGCTGACCTGGTGGGAGACGGGCCAGCCGCGCGACCCCCAGCTCACCCGCGCGTGGTTCAAGCAGCACATCGACGCCATCCTCCCCGGGCTCTTGCTGGCGCTGCGCTACCCCGACGAGCAGGTGCTGCTGCACGTCGACGCGTTCTTGTCCGAGCTCGCCGAGCCCGGCCTGATCGAGGCGCTCCTGAGCATCGTGGAGCACCCCTCGCCCAACGACGGCGATCGCCCTGCGCACATGCCGCTGGCGGCGCTGCTCTCGACCGGCAAGCCCCACGAAGACACCGCCCTGCGGTTGGCGCACGCGCTCGACCAGGACGACTTTCGCATTCGCGACCTGGCCGCGGCGGTGCTCGCCGAGTACGCCACCGACGAGCGGCTGTTCGCCTCGCTCTGGCGCAAGCGGACGGTGGCGCGGGAATCAGACGGCATGTGCTGGGCGATGATGCGCGCCGCCGAGGTGTCCCGTGCGCCCGAGCTGCGTGACTTCCTCAAGTGGATGCAGAAGAGCGCGCGCTTCCGCACGCCGGGCTACTCGGAGCGGCTGGGCGAGGCGCTGGCGCACCTGCGGAACCGCTAAGTTTTCGCCTCCCCAAAGGGCAGATGCAGAGGTTGCACCGTCTGGGCAACTGGGGTCCCCCGGTGAGGCGAGGGGCGCGCGTGGCGTGGCCAATGCTTCCGAACCTCGTCATGAAACTGCTCATTCGCGATGCGATGACGAGCTCGGTGCACACGATCGGCGCCTCGCTGACCCTGGCTGACGCCGCGCGCATGATGAACAAGCACAAGATTCGCCATTTGCCCGTGCTCGACGGCGGCGCGCTGGTGGGGGTGCTCAGCGACCGCGACGTGCAGGTGATCAGCTCGATGTCGGAGCTCGATCCGACCTGCATTCTCGTCGAGGACGCGATGAGCCAGGCCCCGTGGACGGTGGGCCCCACCACCCCGCTGATCGACGTCGCGCTGCACATGGCCGAGTCGAAGATCGGCAGCGCGGTGGTGATGGAGCACGACAAGGTGATCGGCGTGTTCACCACCACCGACGGCATGCGGGTGCTCGCCGACCTGCTGGCCCGGTGACTACTCGAAGCGGGCGATCAGCATCGACGCGTCCGGCCCCCTGACCTGCGGTGGCGGGGCGTCGGGGGGCGGCAGCACCTCTGGTTGCCGCGGCTGCAGCTGTTCGATGCGACGACGCTGCTGGAGCTGCTCCTTGAGCACCTTCGTCTCGGCGTCGATGCGCGCCCGTTCCTCGATGCGGTTGTAGAGCAGCCAGATGCCGATCACCGCCAGGGGCAGGCCGACCCCCAGCAAGCCCGCCCCGAGATAGATGATCACCGCGGGGGCGCCGAGCGTCGCGCTGAGGGCGAGGTAGAGCCCGCCCAGGGCCGCCACCCCACCGCCGCTGGCGACCAGCGCCACCCCACCGCCGATGGACGGGCGGGCCTTCTTGAGCGCCGCCAGATCGACCTCGAGTTGCTGCGCCGAGACCTGCGCGTCGCTGGGCACCGTCTCCGAGGGAACCAGGGGCGGCGCCTGCGCGAGCAGCGGAGCGTCAGCGAGCAGGCGCACTCCCCGCGGCGTTCCGATCTGGCCCGGGAGCGACAGCATGACCAGACAGAGCGCGAGCATCACGCCTGACCCTACACGGACTC